>DAOVWR010000038.1 GCA_030636545.1 Mycoplasmatota bacterium | reverse complement strand
TGGGACATTAACTGACACTGGTAGATTTAAATATTCAGGAGTTGATGGAGATACTTTTAGAAGTGTAGCTGGACTATATGATCAAGGACTAGAAACTAAAAAAATATATAGTCATCTTGATGTTAGAACCGATGAGTTAACAAAATATAAAGGATATTTTCTACAACACTTTAAGAAAACACCTAATGGTGTTGCCTATGTTAATATTTTACCTAAACATTTAAAGAAATTTAAAGTTTCCTTAGGTGAAGCAACAAGTTTAGTAAATGAATTAGGATATTTCGATGATTGTCCTATTTGGATTTTATTTGCAGAATACGAAGGAAAGATTGTTAGAGCAAGAATGCGTTCAAAAGGTCCAGCAATTGACAAATTAGCAAACAAATATGATGGTGGAGGACACCGTTTAGCATGTGGAGCAAACCTTGGAACTTGGAAGAGAGCAAAGGAATTGTTAGTTGAAGCAGACGTATTAGCTAAAAAATATAAAGAAGAGTTGTAAAAACTCTTCTTTTTTTTGATTTTTTATTTAATATATTTAATAATTATGTTATATTTTTTATGGTATGAAAAGACGGAGGTTGACTATGAATTTATTGGCAGATGTTGTAGTAATTAATTGGAAGATAACAATATTCGCCATAGTAGGTGGATTAGGTATTTTCTTATACGGAATAAACCTTATGGGGGATTCATTAAAAGCTCTTGCAGGTAGTAAATTAAAATTGATTATTGAGAAAACTACAAATACTCCTTTAAAAGGTATAATTGTAGGAATTGTTATTACTGGGTTAATCCAGTCATCTTCTGGAACAACCGCTTTAACAGTTGGGCTAGTTAGAGCTGGACTTATGACTTTACCACAAGCAATAGGAGTTATAATTGGTGCTAATATCGGTACTACAGTTACTTCATTCTTACTTGGATTACCAATTAAGGAATATGCATTGCCTATTATGGCAGCCGGAAGTTTTTTAATTTTCTTTGTTCACACTAAGAAATATAAACAACTAGGTGGAGTTCTTTTAGGTTTTGGGATGTTATTCTTTGGATTAGATATAATGGGAGATTCATTAAAAGCTTTAGTAAAATTACCTGAATTTGCAGCAGCTTTAGTATCTGTTGCAGATGTACCAGTACTTGGGTTAATGGTTGGAGCAGTATCAACGGCAATTGTTCAGTCAAGTAGTGCTACAATCGGAATTTTACAAGGTCTTTATTCAACAGGCGCTGTTCCTTTAATTGGAGCAGTAGCAATATTATTTGGAAGTAATATTGGAACAACAGTAACCGCTGTATTTGCCTCAATTGGTGGCAGTGTGGCTGCTAGAAGAACAGCTTTAGCACATGTATTATTTAATGTTATTGGTAGTTTAGCATTTATGTTAGTTTTATCGCCCTATACAAAAATAATAGCCTGGGTAGAAGCAAATTATTTAGGCGGAGAACCAGTTGCTATGACAATATTCTTTGCTCATTTCGGATTTAACTTAATTAATACAGTTATCTTCTTCTTCTTAATTAAGCAATTAGTTTGGATGGTTACATATATGATTAAGGGTGATGATAACCTTATTGAAGTTGATGTCGACATGTTACAAGATCATTTAATTGAAGAAGCGCCTATTTTAGCTTTAGAGAGTGCTAAAATAGTAGTGTTGAATATGGGGAAAATTACTAAGCAAATGTTTGAGGGTGTTGTCGAATATTCTTTTGCTAATAAGAAAAGAGTATTGGAAAATGGGGAACAAATTGAAGAAATGTTAGATACAATTGATAAAATAGTTCATGATTATCTTGTAAAAGTAGCACAATTTGGATTAGATGAAGATTCATCACAACTTCAAGCATCTTACGTTGATACAATTCGTGACTTTGAAAGAATTGGGGATCATTGCACAAATATTTTTGAATTCTTTGAACATCGTTATGATAATAAAATAGTATTAAGTGAGCCTGCTAAAGATGAACTTAAAAGACTTTATGAGGTTGTTTTAGAGACTATTACATTAACTCTTGAAGCGTTTGACACGCAGGACAAAGAGGTTGCTAAACAAGTAATGGAGAGAGAAGATGTTATCGATTCTTTAGTTATTAGAAATCGAAAGCGCCATATTAAGAGACTTAATGATACAAATTCCATTGAAACAGTTGATGGCTTCTATGTAGATATTTTATCTAATATTGAACGTATTGGTGATCATTGCAACAACATAGTTATAAATATTATTCAAGAAAGTTACTATAACGAAGAATTGGATTATGAATATTAATAATAATGGCTATTAAAAAGATAAAAGTTTCCCTTTTATCTTTTTTCTTGCATAGGTATTGAACATAATATATAATAATTAAGCACTAAATATTTAAAGTAAGATGTTAATATGATATAATATCTAATGGTTTGGTGATTATATGAAGAAAGTAAAAATTGATTTTGAAATGAATTCATTAGATTCTCAAGTTAAATTTACTACTACTGGTGAATTCGAGAATCAGAAGATTAAATTTAGTGATAGTGAGAAAAGCACACATTATATTGTGTTTAATAATAATATCATTGAATACAACAAAAAGGGTTTAATGGATATGAAATTCATATTTGATATCAATAACTTAACAAAGGGTACATATGTTGTGGATAATAATTCATTTGTATTTGATATCTTAACAACACATTTAGAAAATAAAAATAATAGACTTATCATACAATATGATTTGATCCAAGACAATGAAATAGTTAATAGAAGTACACTAGTAATAGCGTATTCGATAACTTAGGAGGAGTATATATGCAAAGTATAAAAGAACAATCACTAATTGATTCAGCAGAGAGAATAATCAGAAAGAAAAAAGCACCCCTAGATTTATACGAGCTTTTTAATTTGGTTTGTGCTGAAAAAGAATTTTCAGGTGAAGCTAAAAAAGGCCGTATTACTCAATTTTATACAGATTTAATTACTTCTGCTAAATTTGTGTATACTGGTGATAATACTTGGGATTTAAAAGAATTTCAAAAAACAGAACTAAGAGAAAAAGATGGATCTTTTTATAAAGAATATACAGTTATAAAGGATATTGATGGCGAAGAATCTACAGCAAAGCCTAAAGCTAAGAAGAAAGCAAAACCTAAAGCTAAGAAGAAACCTAAAGCTAAAGTTAAACCAGTTATTGAAGAAATTGTTGAGGTAGTTGTTGAACCAGCTGTTGAACCAGCTGTTAAACCAGCTGTTAAAGAAAAAGTTAAAAAAGTTAAAAAAGTTGAAAAAGTTGAAGAAATACCAGCAATTGTAAAAGAAACAAAACCTAAAAAAGCTGATACCGAAGGTATTAAAGAATATGAAGAAGAAGTATTTGAAGAGATAGAAGACGAGTTTGATGAAGAAAAATATAATGAATATATGGATACCTATGAAGATAAGTACGACGAAAAATAAAATTAGTATTGAATTATAATTTATCATTTGATATAATCTTAATGGGCACTAAAGAGTAAAAAGTCCTCCGGTCTGGGAGGACTTTTTTTATTTTATAATGAGGTGAAGGAAATGAAACAAACTAAATACATTTTTGTTACAGGGGGAGTTGTATCTAGCCTTGGAAAAGGTATTACCGCATCATCACTAGGTCGTTTATTGAAAAACAGAGGATTAAAAATCTTTATGCAAAAATTTGATCCATATATAAATGTAGATCCTGGAACAATGTCACCATATCAACATGGTGAGGTTTTTGTAACGGATGATGGAGCTGAAACAGACTTAGATTTAGGACATTATGAAAGATTTATTGATGAAAATTTAAGTAAAGCAAGTAATATAACTACCGGAAGAGTATATGCTAGTGTAATCGAAAAAGAACGACGAGGAGAATATTTAGGAGCAACTATTCAAGTTATTCCTCATATCACTAATGAAATCAAAGATAAATTAATCCAGGCAGCTAATGAATCGGACGCAGATATTGTTATTACTGAAATCGGTGGAACTGTTGGTGATATTGAATCTTTACCTTTTTTAGAAGCAATTCGTCAATTTAGAAGAGATGTTGGATATAGTAATACTATCTATATTCATAACACCCTTGTTCCATATCTTAGTGCGGCTAAAGAATTAAAGACTAAACCAACACAACATAGTGTTAAAGAATTACGTAGTTTAGGGATTACTCCTGATATTATTGTTCTCCGAACTACACAACCTATTACCAACCCTATGAGAGAAAAAATCGCACTTTTTTGCGATGTAAGAAAAGAAGAAGTTATTGAAGCAAGAGATTGTGATATATTATATGAAGTAGCTTTAAAACTTAGAGAACAAAAATTAGATGATTTAGTATGTGCACATTTTAAACTAGAAACAGCAGAATGTGACTTAACAGAGTGGATTGCTTTAGTGGATAGAGTAAAAGCTTTAAATAAAGAAGTAACTATTGCTCTAGTAGGAAAATATGTTTCTCTTCAAGATGCATATTTAAGTGTTAGTGAAGCATTAAATCATGCTGGATACTTCCATTACGCTAAAGTAAAAATCAAATGGATAAATGCCGGAGAATTAATTGATGCTGATATTGATGAATATTTAGGAGATGTTGATGGAATAATAGTTCCTGGCGGGTTTGGTAAAAGAGCCATTGAAGGTAAGATAGTAGCCATCACTTATGCAAGAGAAAATAATATTCCATATTTAGGATTATGTCTTGGTATGCAGTTAGCTACCATAGAGTTTGCGAGAAATGTATGTAATATGGAAGGTGCAAATTCAACTGAAATGGATCCTGATACGTTATATCCTGTCATTGATTATCTGCCAGGACAATACGAAGGTATTGACATGGGAGGAACACTTAGATTAGGACTATATAACTGTCAAATTAAAGAAGGAACTATTGCTTATAAGGCATATGGAAAGACAATGATAAAAGAGAGACATCGACATCGCTATGAATTTAGAAATGAGTATTTAGAGAAATTAAGTAAGTGTGGATTAATATTCTCGGGAATAAATCCTGAAAATAATCTAGTTGAAATAATAGAACTTAAGGATCATAAATTCTTTGTTGCTACACAATTTCATCCTGAGTTTTTATCAAGACCACAAAGATCTCACCCTCTATTTAGAGAGTTTATAAGAGCGGCATTAGAAGAATAGAATCCAAAATATTTAAGGCTATAATTTAGAAAATCTGAATTATAGCTTTTCTTTTAGATAACAAATAATATTAAATATGACAATAATAATAAAAATGTCAAATAAGAAACACACTAAAAATAGCACAGTTTAGACGTTTGTAGATTTGTTATTAGACTTGTGTTTTTCTTTTTTTCAATAGGGTATTATGATATAATCTTTATATGTATTAATGATATTACTTATATAAGGAGGAATAAAATGTTAGATAAAAAACTTATTAAAAAAGTTCTAGACGCTGCTTTAACAACTAATGCAGATTTTGCGGAAGTCTTTATTGAAGACAAGTTTGCGACTGGGGCTTCAATGTTATCAAGTAAAATTGAAAAAGTAGCTAATACAAAAGAATTTGGTATTGGTATTAGAATTGCTAGAGGATACCATACTGTTTATGGTTATACTAATAGTCCAAAGGAAGATGAATTAGTTAAATTAGCAACTGATTTAGCACAATCTTTCTCTGGAGAATCTCGAAACATTGAATTTGAATTAGAAGAAATGAAAGTTGGAAATATTCATAATATAAAAATATTACCATCTGAAGTTTCTATTGACGAGAAAGTTGATTTACTTAAAAGAGCAGATAAAGCTGCTAGAGAATATGATAAAGAAATATCACAAGTAGCAGTAAGATATCAAGATTATGTTCAAAAAATCTGGGTAGCTAACAGTGAAGGTACATATGTACATGATATGAGAGTAAGAACTAGATTAGGAATTAGCGCAGTTGGAGCTAATGAAGAAACTAAACAAACAGGATTTAATGGTCCTGGTGGACTTTATGGTTTTGAGTTTTATTCAGAAATCATCAATGTTGAAGATGAAGCTAGAGAATCTGCAAGAGTTGCTATTACAATGTTACATGCAGAAGAATGTCCAAGTGGTAAAATGCCAGTTGTAATCGATAATGGATTTGGTGGAGTAATTTTCCATGAGGCTTGTGGACACAGTCTTGAAGCAACAAGTGTTGCTAAAGACGCGAGTGTATTCTCAGGTAAAAAAGGTGAAATGATTGCTAGTAAACTAGTTACTGCTATTGATGATGGAACTATTCCAAATGCATGGGGAAGTGCCGCGTATGACGATGAAGGTAACCTTCAAAAACGTCGTATTTTAATAAAAGATGGTGTATTAAATAGTTATATGATTGACAAACTTAATGCAAAAAGAATGAATGATGAGTGTACTAATTCAGGAAGAAGAGAGTCATATCGCTATGCACCTACATCAAGAATGACAAATACATATATTGATAATGGTGAATCAACATTTGAAGAAATTATAGCTGCTACAAAGTACGGATTATATGCTAAAAAAATGGGTGGAGGTAGTGTTAACCCTCCAACTGGTGACTTCAACTTCTCAGTTAGTGAAGGGTATATGATTAGAGACGGTAAAATAGCTGAACCTGTTAGAGGAGCAACTCTAGTAGGAACGGGTAGTGAGGCATTATTAAAAGTAGATATGGTAGCTAACAACTTACTAACAGCTCAAGGAATGTGTGGTAGTTCTTCTGGAAGTATCCCAACAGACGTTGGGCAACCAACAATTAGAGTTTCTGAAATCACTGTTGGTGGAAGAAAGGGGTCTAACTAATGAACTTTGATCGATTATTTAAAGAAGCAAAAGCTAGAGGAATAGAAGATATTCAAATATATTTAGCTAATGATAATGAGTTTGAAATTGAAGTTTTAAAGGGAGAACTAGAAAAATATACAATAGCTTCAACTCAAAAGTTGTCTGTTAAAGGGATCTATGATTCAAAAATGGGTAATGTTGAAACTGAAATAATTAATGACGATATGATCGATTTTATTGTTGATAGTATTATCGCTTCAGCAAAAACAGTTGATTCAGAAGATGAAGTTTTCATCTACAAAGGAGATAAAGAGTATAAAGAAGTTGAGGGACTTTTCAATCCTGAGTTAGATGAAGTAGATGCAAAAATAAAAATTGATAACATGTTAGATTTAGAAAAAAGAGTTATGGGTAAAGATAAAAGAATACGCATGGTTCAAGCTTTTTATGGAGATGGAAGTGTTAATGTTTTAATTCAAAACTCTAAAGGATTAAAATTAGAAAAATTAGTAAATAATGGAATGATGGGAGTATATGTAATTGCAAGTGATGGAAAAGACCAAAGAACAGCATTTGAATATACTCAATCAAACAATTATTCTGATTTTGATTTAGAAAGCATAGCTACAAAAGGCGCAGAAAAAGCTGTTGCTTTACTGGGTGCTGAGCCTTGTGACTCTGGAGAATATGAAATTCTTCTTAGTAATGAAGCAAGTGCAAGCTTATTAGCACCATACTTATCAATGTTCTCTGCTGAAATGGTTCAAAGAAACCTATCATTGCTTAAAGGTAAAGTTGGAGAAGTTGTCGGAGATAGTAAAATTACAATAGTTGATGATCCATTTATGAAAAAATCAACAAGATCTGGTGCTTTTGATGATGAAGGTGTTGCTACTTCTTATAAGGAACTAATTAAAGATGGAGTACTTACTGGATATTTACATAATTTAAAAACTGCTAAGAAAGATAATACAAAATCAACAGGTAATGGCTTCTTAAGAGGTATTAGACCAACTAATTTCTATATTAAACCTGGTGATTTAAACTATGATGAAGCTGTTAAAGTAATGGAAAAAGGTTTGATTATTACTGATCTTGCTGGAACTCATGCTGGAGCTAATCCAATAAGTGGAGATTTTAGTTTACAAGCCTCAGGATTTTTAGTTGAAGATGGTAAAATTGTTAGACCAGTAGCTTTAATTACTGTTGCTGGAAATTATTTAACAATGTTACAAAACGTTTCTGGAGTATGTGATGATTTGAAGTTTAATTTCAGATATATCGGTAGTCCTGCATTGAAAATTAAATCTTTAGTTGTATCAGGAAAATAAACACCGCATCTGCGGTGTTTTTCTTTGTAACCATTTTCATTAATAATGTAGCGCCCATTAGTTTACATTTAAAAACTAATAATGTATAATAATATTGATTTTATTAAAAAATAGGAGGAATTAAAATGGGACTAGTACCTGCAAAAGAAATGCTTATTAAAGCAAGAAAAGAAGGATATGCCATTGGGCATTTTAATATCAATAATATGGAATGGATTAAAGCTATCTTATTAGCTGCTGAAGAATCAAATTCACCGGTAATTTTAGGTGTTTCTGAAGGAGCAGCTAAATATATGACGGGTTTTAAAACTGTTGTTAATATGGTTGAAGGAATCATGGAATATATGAAAATAACTGTGCCAGTCGCTCTTCACTTAGATCACGGTAGTTATGAAGGAGCTAAAGCCTGTATAGAAGCTGGATTTAGTAGTGTTATGTTTGATGGTTCTCATTACGATATTGACGAGAATATTCAAAAAACTAAAGACATTGTTAAATTTGCTAATGAAAGAGGAATTAGCGTTGAAGCTGAAGTTGGTAGTATTGGTGGAGAAGAAGATGGAATTTTAGGTGGTGGAGAAGTTGCCGATCCTAAAGAATGTAAATTAATCGCCGACCTTGGAGTTGAAATGTTAGCTGCAGGAATTGGGAATATTCACGGTAAATATCCAGAAAACTGGCAAGGATTAAGATTAGATGTATTAAAACAAATAAATGATATTACTGGAAATATGCCTTTAGTTCTACATGGTGGAACAGGAATTCCAAATGATATGGTTAAAGAAGCAATAACACTTGGTGTTGCTAAAATTAATGTTAATACAGAGTGTCAATTAGTATTTGCTGATGCTACTAGAAAATATATTGAAGCTGATAAAGATTTACAAGGTAAAGGATTTGATCCTCGTAAATTATTAGCTCCAGGTACACAAGCTATAGTTGATATAGTAAAAGAAAAAATCGCTTTATTTGGTTCACTAGATAAAGCTTAAAGGGTGATTTTATGACTGAATGGATTTATCAGAATCCCATTTTAGCCGCTTTACTTGGGACTCTTTTTACATATGCTATAACTGCATTAGGTGCAGCTTTAGTATTCCCGTTTAAAAACGTTTCAAAGAAATTATTTAATGGATTATTAGGATTTAGTGCAGGGGTTATGATAGCCGCTTCTTTTTGGAGTCTACTTAGTCCTAGTATTGATTTAGCTGATGAACTGGGAATGATTCCTTGGGTTCCGGCTGTTATAGGATTTTTATCAGGAGGATTATTCTTATTAGTAATTGATAGATTTTTACCTCATATGCATGTTATGACAAAACATGAAGAAGGTATAAAATCATCTTGGCATAGAAGTATACTATTAGTATTAGCAATAACACTTCATAATATTCCGGAAGGATTAGCCGTTGGTATAGCATTTGGTTATGCTGCAGTAGCGTTTGATTCTAGTTTTGCAGCAACAGCTGCAATTGGTGGAGCAATTGCTTTAGCTATTGGGATTGGTCTTCAAAACTTTCCTGAAGGTGCCGCAGTCAGTGTACCTTTAAGAAGAGAAGGTATGAGCAGTAAAAAAGCATTTATGATTGGACAATTCAGTGGAATGGTAGAACCTATCGCCGGTGTAATTGGTGCATTACTTGCAATTTCAATGAGAAATTCACTTCCTTATGCTTTAAGTTTCGCAGCAGGAGCAATGATTTACGTGGTAATCGAAGAGTTAATTCCTGAATCACAAATGATGGAAACAACAAAAATAGCTACAGTAGGAGCTATGGTTGGGTTTGCTGTTATGATGACATTGGATATCGCCCTTGGATAATTTAATATATAAAGATTTTGCATCTTGGAAACTAGAAAACCACGAAGTTATAAATACTTTTCAAGAAAATGAATCAATAATCTATGATAGACTAGAACCTGTATATTCAGTATTAAATTATATTTATGATTTATTAGTTGAAGAAAAAGAAATTGATGATGACTTAGATACAATCTTCCAAGCAGGATTCTCATATTTGCATTCACAATTTGAGATTATTAAGATATATTTTGAAACATTGTTTCAATCACATTGTGATGATTTCGTTCATTATAGCGAAATGATTGTGTATTTATTATATATCTACGATATTAGAACAGATATGGAAAACAATGAAATTAATTCAGATATAGATGAGTTAAATGAATTAGAAACTTGTATTGAAAACATGATAATGGAGCGAAGAGATGACTTTGATTATATTAAAGATCAAATGAACGAAGCTTTAAAAGTAGTTTTTGGAAAAATGGATTATGACTATGTAAGTATTGTTGATATATTTGTTGAAATAGCTGAAAATTTAGGTATTTTTATTTATGAAGATAATGAATTAGTTATCGGACAAGAGATTTAAAAGCACAAGTGTGAACTTGTGCTTTTTTAATAATGTATATTACAACTCCTATCTACATTTATAGTATATA
>DAOVWR010000062.1 GCA_030636545.1 Mycoplasmatota bacterium | reverse complement strand
ATTCATACTATATCCTTGTCTTAAAATAAAAGACATTTTATCTTTTTTTAAATAATTATTTAAATAGCAACCAAGTGCACCGTTACTTGTACCCGTCGCACTCTCTTCATTTATTCCAACTATCGGAGCAAAATTTCTTCCATAAGCATCCACATTATTTTCATCTGACAATGCGAAGCAATGGATACCGACAACATCGTATTTAAGGGATATTTCGTTTATCTTATCAATGTCTGCGACAAGACTATTTAACTCTTTGATACTTCTTAGTGGAACAAAAATCTCTTTCATCCCTGTCGATAAAATTCTAATTGGAAGTTTCGTTTCAATAACGTTTGATGTATTAAAACAATTCTCTATTTCAATTGGATCAATAAATTCTCCATAGATTGGCGGAACTTGTTCCATATATACTATATCACTTTTTACTTCCAATTTTAAGATTCCAACTCCAGTTTCTTGGGTGTAAAATCCTTCTGTAATAATTCCTTCATCTCTAAGCAAGTTAAAAGTTGCGATTGTAGCATGTCCACATAGTCCTACTTCACTCAAAGGTGTGAAAAAGCGAACCAAAAAATCAGCATCTAAACTATTTAAAACAAAAGCTGTTTCGGAATAATTCAGTTCTTTTGCGATTGATTGCATTTCTTCTTCAGATAATGTTTCTGCGTTAACTACTACTCCCGCAAGGTTCCCACCATGTGGTTCCTTTGGGAAAGCTGTCATATGATATACTTTATATTCCATATTTCCACCTTCTTATTGAGTTATATTAATTTTATCATAGAATTGATTTCCTCGCTAATCAAAAATAAAAAGCACAAAAGTGCTTTTTATTAAACGTTAAATCTAAACAGTAATACATCTCCATCTTTTACTACATAGTTTTTTCCTTCACTACGAGATTTTCCAGCGTCTTTTGCGCCTAGTTCTCCACCATATTTAATATATTCATTATAGGGAATAGTTTCAGCTCTAATAAACCCTCTTTCAAAGTCGGTATGGATTATTCCAGCACACTGTGGTGCTTTCATGCCTTTTTTAAATGTCCACGCTCTTACTTCCTGAGGCCCTGCTGTAAAATATGTTTCAAGTCCAAGCAAGTTATAACTTCTCTTGATTAGTTTATCTAAACCTGATTCCTTAATGCCTAGATCTTCTAAAAACATTTCTCTTTCTTCATCATCTAGTTCACCTAACTCAGCTTCGATTTTAGCACTAATCACTACAACTTCACTATTTTCTTTATTTGCGAACTCTTTGATAGTTCTAACATATTCATTATTTTCAAAATCAGTAATTTCATCTTCACTAATGTTTGCGACATATATCATTTTCTTTAATGTTAAGAAATTGAAATTATGAATTAAAGCTAGTTCATTTTCATTAAGTTTTATTACTCTTATCGGCTTATTATCCATCAATGTTTCTTGGATTAACATGAGAAGTTTATACTCTTCTACTGCATCCTGGTCAACTTTTAGAACTGCTTTCTTCTCAATCTTTGGAATTCGCTTTTCTACTACTTCTAAATCAGCGAATATTAACTCTAAATTGATTGTTTCTATATCTCTTACAGGATCAATTGTTCCATCTACATGAGTAACATTATCATCATCAAATGCGCGAATAACTTGAATTATTGCATCGACTTCTCTAATGTGACTTAAGAATTTATTTCCAAGTCCTTCTCCACGTGAAGCTCCTTTAACAATCCCAGCTATATCAGTGAACTCAAATATCGTCGGAACAGTTTTTTTAGGTTTTACTAATTTCGTTAATTTATATAGTCTTTCATCAGGTACTTCTACCACTCCAACATTCGGATCTATTGTTGCGAATGGGTAGTTCGCAGCTAATGCACCTGCTTTTGTAATTGCGTTAAACAATGTTGATTTACCAACATTTGGTAATCCAACAATTCCAGCTGTTAAACCCATATTATCATCTCCTTAGGCTTAATTATTTTACAGTATTTTGAGGCATTTGACAAGAAAAAAAGCAAATAGATTATTTGCTTAATTCATATGTAATGATATATTCCATTTCTTCAAATATTTCAGGGTCTTTAATAACATTTTTATTAAAGGCTATATCGTAACTATTGAGTCCAATTTCAAGATGAGACATAGCAATCCCTATATCTAGTATTTGCATATCAAATCCTAAATTAATCTTTGGATAATCAGGTGTTCTTTTTAAATAGAAATGAACCATATTGTTTTTAATTAACATACGCCATGGTTGTTTATTTGAAGCACTTGGTCCTCTCCTAACTAATTCCAATAAATCAATCATATCAAAGTTAGTCACAACATCTGCATAGTTAATTATAATATCATGTATCGGAAGTCTTTTAGATGACATTGCCACTTTCAACATCCCATTAATTAAGGAAATACTTTTCGAATATCCCACAGTTAGTATTGCAGGAAGTATCTCATTTTCCTTTAGGTTTATTGGATAAGTTTTACGATCAAAAGTTCCTCCAACCCAACATGTGGCAAAACCTTTTTTTGTCAATTCTAAAATAATCATTTCATACACATATCCAAAATCAACAAGTGCTTCTAAATTATTTTGACATTTTCCTTTGATAAAGGCGGAAACATTCCTAAGAATTCCATACGTATTGATTTTCTTTCCTTCAATTGTCATCGAATCGGCAATATTCATACTAATTTCAATAGAGTTATTAAATGGCCCTTTAAAGCCTTCGTAATTGTCTAGTACTTTCTCGATTTCAGATATCTCTGATTGAGATAAATGGTGTTTTTTATAAACTCTTGTACTTTTTCTTCTTAAAATTGTTTCTTTCATAATTTCCTCCTAATCATCTGGATGTGTTCCAAGTGTTGCAATATCCGAAGTATATAGCTCACCATCTCTTATATATTGAAGTTGTACTTCTTCTCCAACTTGTGAATTAAGAATAGCTTCTCTTAAATCATCAAAGTTTAAGATTATTCTAAATTCATCGTATGATGAAACCTTATATCCAACAACTGTATCGAAATCTATTAGTCCAGCAGATTCAGCTGCTCCACCAACTTGAACCTCGATAATACATGCTCCATATTCCGTTCCACAAACATTAAGACTCGGATTTGAAATAACTCCAAGATATGGTCTTGTAATAACTCCATCATCTTCTAAGTCCATTGTAATTCTTCTTACTGTATTTGATGGAATAGCAAAACCAATTCCAGTTACATACTCATCTATTAGTTTCATATTATTAATACCAACTAATTCACCATTTATATTAAGTAACGCTCCTCCGCTGTTTCCAGGGCTAATTGCTGCATCATGTTGTAATAATGTTGTATTAAATCCATCACCGATAACATATCTAGTAAGACCACTGACTACACCCATCGTTACTGTTCCAAAGTAATCAAATCCTAATGGATTTCCAATCGCAAAAACAAATTGTCCAAGCGCTAATTCATATGAATCAGCCATTGGAATAACTGTGAAAGTTTCTGTTGATTCAAAAGTAAATACTGCTAAATCTGTTGTAGGATCAGATCCTAGTATTTCAGTATGGTCATTGGTTATATCAAAATTCAATACTCCATGTCTTTCAAAGACTACTGATAAATCAGTTGAACCTTCTACTACATGATAGTTTGTTACTACATAATAAGTATCTCCTTCTTTTTTGTAAATAACTCCAGAACCTGATTGTGCTCCAGCACTTGATATACTAATAATTCCAATTACTCCGTGTCTTGCTTCAGCTATCATATCTGTCACAGCTGTTTGGAATGATGTAAGGTCATAAGTAGTTTCAATATTAGCTTCTGGCATCAAACTCTCAATTAAAGCTGTTAATTCTTCTTCAGTAAGCGGTTCTACATCCGGCTCTTCTACTACTGGAGTACATCCAGAAAGTAATACTGTCATTGATATCGTTAAAATTAAGATAAGTTTTTTCATATTATTCATTCTCCTTAATGTTAAAAAGTTTATAAGCATTTTTTGTTGTTTGTTTTGCAAAATCTTGATAAGAAATATTCTTTATTCTTGCTATTTCTTCTGCGACTAATTTTACTCGCGCAGGTTCATTCATCTTTCCTCTGAAAGGATGAGGGGAAAGATAAGGTGCATCTGTTTCTACTAAGATTTTATCTAGTGGTACCATTTCAGCAACTTTCTTTGGTTTATGTCCGTTTTTAAAGGTAACTGGACCACCTAAGGAAATGTGTAATCCTAAATCTATAAAGTTTTGCGCCATTTCCGGGCTACCTGAATAACAATGCATAATGCCTTTTAGATTACTATATTTACTTAAAACATTATATGTCGCTTCACTAGCATCTCTCATATGGATGATTAGTGGTTTATCATATTCAAGTGATAACTCTATTTGTCTTCTAAAAACTTCTTTTTGTTTATCGATAAATTCTTTATCCCAATAAAAATCAAGACCACATTCGCCAATCCCAACTACTTTTTTATGTTTGAGTTGTTTAACTAATAACTCATAGTCATCTGGCATAATTTGAGAAGCATCAGTTGGATGGAATCCTACTGTTGCGTATATAAAAGGATATGCTTCTGCTAGTTCTATAGCTCGAGCATTTGTTTCCTTATCAAAGCCAATAACGATCATTGTTTCAACATCGTTATTAAGGGCTCTTTCTATTACTTCTTCTAGGTTGTCATCGAATTTTTTTGAATTTAAATGGACATGAGTATCTACTAACATTTTTATCACCTATTCTATTATATCAATATTATACGTTTTTTGTATGAAAAACGTGTGAAAAAAGCAAATAAAAAAGAGACCGAAGTCTCTTTTATGTATTTGTTATAGTATATTTCTAAAATTATTTGATAATTTCAGCAACAATACCAGCACCAACAGTACGTCCACCTTCTCTAATAGAGAATTTAGTACCTTGTTCAAGTGCGATTGGGTGAATTAAAGTTACAGTCATTTCTACATCATCACCAGGCATAACCATTTCTATACCTGCAGGTAATTCAACAACACCTGTAACATCTGTAGTTCTAAAGTAAAATTGAGGACGATAGTTTGTGAAGAATGGAGTATGACGTCCACCTTCTTCTTTTGAAAGAACGTAAACTTGTCCTTTGAAGTGTGTATGAGGTGTAACTGATTTTGGTTTAGCTAAAACTTGTCCACGTTGGATTTCGTCTCTTGCAACACCACGAAGTAAAGCCCCAATATTGTCTCCTGCTTCTGCACGATCTAATAATTTACGGAACATTTCTACTCCTGTTACTACACATTCTTGAGTATCTTTGATACCAATAATTTCTACTTTGTCTCCAACTACAACAGTACCACGATCAACTCTACCAGTAGCAACTGTTCCACGTCCAGTAATACTGAATACGTCTTCGATAGGCATTAAGAATGGTTTGTCAGTTTCACGAACTGGGTTGTCGAAATAGGTATCAACAGCATCCATTAATTCCATGATAGTATCTTCATGTTTTGGATCTCCTTGTAAAGCAAGTAATGCAGATCCTTGGATAATTGGAATATCGTCTCCTGGGAATTCATATTCGTCTAGTAATTCACGAATTTCCATATCTACTAATTCTAATAATTCAGGATCATCAACCATATCAACTTTGTTCATATACACGATTAATTTAGGTACACCAACTTGACGAGATAATAAAATATGTTCTCTAGTTTGAGGCATAGGTCCATCATTCGCACTAACTACAAGAATTCCACCGTCCATTTGAGCAGCTCCTGTGATCATGTTCTTAACATAATCGGCATGTCCTGGGCAGTCTACGTGAGCGTAGTGACGTTTTTCAGTTGAGTATTCAACGTGAGAAGTATTGATAGTGATTCCTCTTTCTCTTTCTTCAGGTGCATTATCGATAGAATCGAAATCTGCAGCTTCAGTTCCACCGATTCCTCTTTTCGCTAAAACAGTCGCGATAGCAGCTGTTAATGTTGTTTTTCCATGGTCTACGTGACCAATAGTTCCAATATTCATATGCATTTTATCTCTAATAAATTTTTGTTTAGCCATTATTTGTTTCCTCCTTAATTAATTTAATTTCTTAATTTTTTATCAATTTATTTTATCGCATTATAATATATAATGCAAGTTTTTAGTCAAATTATCCGTTACGTTTCTTAACAACTTCTTCGGCAATTGACTTTGGACATGCTTTATATTCTGCGAATTGCATTGTGTAAGTTCCACGTCCTTGCGTATTCGATCTTAAACTTGTCGCGTATCCAAACATTTCTGCTAATGGTACTTTACCAGTAATTTGATGGGCATTACCTCTTTGGGCCTGCGCTTCAATTCTACCACGGCGACTTGTTATATCTCCAATTACATTTCCTAAATAATCATCAGGTACAACTACATCTACAACCATAATTGGTTCTAATAAAATTGCATCACATTTGTCTTTTGCTTTTTTAAGCGCCATTCCTGCGGCAACTTTAAATGCCATTTCACTAGAGTCTACATCATGGTAAGAACCATCATATAGAGTTGCTTTCATATCTATTAATGGATATCCTGCGATAATACCACTGTCTAAAGATTCTTCTAAACCTTTTCCAACAACAGGAATATATTCACGAGGAACAGATCCACCAACGATTTTGTTAATGAATTCAAATCCTTTACCTGGGTTTGGTTCAAATTTGATCCATACGTGTCCATATTGTCCACGTCCACCAGATTGTCTAACAAATTTTCCTTCAATTTCTGCAGTTTTTGTAATTGTTTCTCTGTATGATACTTGAGGTGCTCCAACTGTTGCACTAACACTGAATTCACGTCTCATTCTTTCAACTAATATGTCTAAGTGTAACTCACCCATACCAGCGATGATTGTTTGTCCAGTTTCTTCATCTGTGTATGTTCTAAATGTTGGGTCTTCTTCAGCAAGTTTATTAAGGGCAATCCCCATTTTATCTTGATCTCCCCTACTATTTGGTTCAATAGCAACACTAATAACTGGTTCTGGGAATACCATTT
>DAOVWR010000019.1 GCA_030636545.1 Mycoplasmatota bacterium | reverse complement strand
TTTCCAGAGCTTATTAAAGTTTCTACAGTAGGTGATCCAACTTGGAATAAAGTGTTATAAACAGCATAACTACCTTTTACATATACTTCGTCACCTAATACAAATGTAGTACTTGAACCTGTGTAAACACCAATTGCATAAGTTCCATCAGATAGGAAATATCCACCATCAAAAGTAGCAGTTACAACACCTTGAAATTCAACTATATCATTTAAAATTGAACTTGTGTGCATTGTAGGGATTGATGTGAATACACTTGATGGTTCTTCTTCACGTACTGTTACATCAAAAGTTTTTGTATCAGTTTCAGTACCAAGTGTTAATGTTGCAGTTAATGTAACTTCCGCATTTCCTTCACCATATAGTGGTCTAGTAACCAACCCAGCATCAGTGATAACTGCTGTATTACTTGAAGACCATGTAACAGCTGCATCTAATGCAGCATCAGGTAAAGTAATGTTAGAAAGTACAAGCCCAGCAACAGGTAATAATAATGCTACTTTTGCTTCAACTAGTTTTTCTGCATCTGTCTTAGTAGTTGCAGCTAAAACTGTTACTTCGAATGTTTTAGTTAATGTGTCATCACCCAAAGTGAATGAAGCGGTAATTGTAACAACTTGATCTCCTTCTGTGAATAGAGGGATAGTTACAGTTCCATCATTTGCGATTACATCTGTGTTACTTGATTCCCAAGTAATTACAACATCATGTAATCCTGTGCCCGGAAATGTTAAATCCGAACTTGCTTCTGCCGCTAAATCTACTTCCAATAAAGCTTCAGCCAATTGTTCTAAATCACTTGGCCCTTCAACTTCTGGTTTACATCCAGCAAGCCCAATAGCTCCAACAAATACTAACGTTAAAGCTAAAAGTTTTTTGAATCTCGTCATAAATTTTCCTCCTATATATTTTATTTTTTTATTTGAATGTTACATCGTCTAAACTGACAATCATCAATTGATAATTAGATTCGTATCTTCCTAGTGGTGCAACGATATCAAATGTGGTTCCTATTGTAAATAAATCTCCGGTAATATCATCACTAACTAAATCATCTCTTCTTATAGTGATGGTATTTCCATGTTCATCTTCAACAGTTATTGTGAATGCATCATCATAACTATTTTCATCGATACTAACAACTGTTAAATTGTAAATCTTAAGTAAACTTCCTACATCTTGTGTTGTTAACTCATTAATAAGTTTATCAACAGGTGTAACAGTATTCCCTTCACTTAATACTTCAGCATTTTCTCTTGTGAAGCCTGTTAATTGTAATCCACCTGTTTCACTATCAGGATAATACGTTGGGACAAGTCCAGAAATCAGTATTTCATTCCCTTCACTTAGTTTTGTAGTATAAGTATATCCACTAAAAATATATATTCCATAATCTCCATCTTGAACATATGGATGTTGGCCTATAGTTCTAGATACAATTCCTCTTATAACTACTTTTAATCCCACATATAACTCTGGATTAGTGACTAATTCTTCAATTGTAATTTGAATACCTTCTAAGCTGTAATCAAAATCAGGGTCATCTTCTCCCCAAATACGGCGATCAGTGTCTTGTGTTTTGAATTCTGCTTGATAAAATACTGTTTCATATTTTAATCCGCCAACACCTTTACTTCCAGTTAGGGCTTCTTCAACTAGTTCAAGGTTTAACAATCTTCCGTCATACCAAACCCAAGATAAATATCTCCCGTTTCCATCAGTTCTAGTTTCAGCACCAGTATCCCATTCAAGTACAATTGTTGTTGCATTTTCTAATTTATCACATGTGAATAGACTAGCTGCTTTTCCCCAAGGATCAAATTTATATGTTGATTCTGGAGTATCAATACCCAAGAACCTAACTGTAAAATGATTACTTCCTTCAGTAAATATAGCTGTGTCGCCATCAACACATCTTGACAAAATAACTTCACCCACTCCGTCAGCCACAAAGTTAGTTGCTTCATAAGCAAAATCCATAACTAAGGCATCAGTGAAATCTGTATTAAGTTCAATATTTACCGGTTTTTCTAAAGCTATAACCGTTAAACTAAAACTTTTTGTAACTAAAGCATCATTTAACTCAAGAATAACAGTTAAGGAAATTGATTGGTTACCATCTGAATAAATAGGTCTATTAACTGTTCCATCAATATCTAAATATTCTGGTTTACTTGATTCCCAAGTAACAGCAACATCTTCGTTATCTACTACAGGGATAGAAATATCTTCTGTAATGTTAGTTAAATCAATTTCAAGTAATGCTTTTATTTCATATAAAATTTCGGTATCAGTTTTTTGTTCTTCAATCTCTTTACATCCAGAAAGAGTTAACATAATCATCACCGTACCTATAAGTATTAAAATCTTTTTAAGCATATGACTCACTCTTTCTTAATATTAACTAGCTCCCAATTGATAAAGCATGTCATCAATTGCTTCTTGAACTGTAACTGAACCACTAAAGATTGCTTCCATTACAATTCCAGCTTGAAGTCTAGCTCCAGAACTTGTAGTAGCTCCAGCAAATGCTGGATCATATTGATTATAATCTAATTGTAAGAATGCAGCATTTGCTGTCATTGATTCATAAACATAATCAGGGTCTGGATCTGTTAAAAATTCTTGGTAAACTGTAGAATTATATCCACTGTATCTGACAGGTAAATAACCTGTTAACATAGACCATTTTGCTGTATTTTCTGCGTTAGTAATATATTCAATAAGTAACCATGCAGCTAATCTTTCACCATCTGTTGTATCAGCCATGATAGCAATATTAGGTCCTTGTTGTGTTGCTGATTTATGATCTAAATCATATTGAGGGATTGGAGCAACTACGATTTCAAATGCACCATCAGTAGGAACATTATAAGAAATACCTGCAGTAGACCCAACAGTCATACACACATCTTGTTTTAAAAAGTTTGTACTACCATAAGCAGCGTTCCAAGCTAATGGCAGTGAGAATGTATTATCTTCAAAACGATCAGCTACATATTCTAACATTGCGATAGTATTAGTATTATTAACTAAAATTTCTCCAGCAGTATTAGTATATCCACCGTCCCATTGACGTATTGAATTGATAAAGAAGTTTGCAGATGAATCAAAGTTAATTAAGTATTCACATTGATTAGCTCCATCTCCAACTAAGATATCAGCAATAAGATCTAATTCAGCCCAAGTATAAGGAGCATCAGTTCTTAACGCAACACCAGCTGCAGTTAATGCAGTTTCATTTGCATCAAAGATAGTCTTGTTAATAACTACCATTTCAGTTGATTTAGAATATGGTAATGAGTACATTAATCCACCAGCATATTGTTTGTTTTCTTCAACATAAGAATCAATAAAGTCTGTAATATCAACTCCGAAAGTTTCATCTTTAATGAAATCATCTAACGGAATAACAGCATTACCGTTTAAATATCCAGCAACATGATCTGGATAACCAACTAATAATGTTGGTGTTTCCCCAGCACTGATAGCTAAGATAGTTTTATTACGAAGATCGTCGTATCCACCTTGACTTTCAGCATCAACAGTAATATTTGGATAAAGTGCTTCGAATTCATCAATATAGTTTTGTAATAAAGCACCTTTTGAATCTCCATAGACATGCCAGAAAGTAATTGTAATGTCTTCTGCAGGTAATTCGTCTAATACATTAATTAGACCAGGAGCTTCAGGATCATCAGGATCTACATCCACTAAGCAATCTACATGTGTAGGATAAAGTTCGCAATCTACACCTTCATCTGGTGTGTCATCAATTTGAACACATCCTGATAAAGTTAAGGCAAACACTCCAACTAATAATAATGATAAAGCTTTTTTCATAATTTTCTCCTCCTATTTATCTTATAATCATTTGTAAAATAATTCTTTTAGCCCTTAATTCCACTTCTTGATACTCCACGCATAATATATTTTTTAAGTAGTAAGAATACTACGAATAACGGGAAAGTAACAATCATGGCCGCAGCCATTTGTTCATTATATGCAATACGTCCTGTTAAGTCTAAGTATGCATTTCTCAGCCCATTTGTTACTAAGCGATATTCAATTTCTTTAGTAACTAAGTTAGGCCAAATGTAAGCACTCCAAGTTCCCATTGCATTAAGAATAGTAATTGTAATGATTGTTGGTTTTGCAATTGGAACCATTATTCTCCATAAGTATTTAAAGTCACTTGTTCCATCTACCTTAGAAGCTAAATACAACTCATCAGGTATTTGTTTAAATGCTTGTCTTAAGAAGAATATGTAGAATATACTTGTCATGAATGGCAATGTTAAAGCGAGTAATGCCTGTCCGAATGTTTGATTAAATGGACTATACCATCCTAATCTTGATACTGTAATATAATTTGTAATTACAAACATTTCACCAGGAATCATCATTGTAGAAATTAATACCATAAACACTATATCTCTACCTCTAAAATTCAATCTAGCAAATGCAAATGCAGCAAATATTGTTGTAAATATTGTACCTACTGTAGATATTGTAGCTACTATTACAGTATTTAACATGTATCTTAAATACGGAGCTGCATTAAGCGCATTTAAGTAGTTTACAAACATCATATCTTTGAAAGCAATCCACAATGTTGGTGGAACTTCTTCAACTTGCTCTAATGTCTTTAATGATGTTAATATCATCCAGTAAAATGGGATTAATACTAATATTGCGAAGAATATAATAAAACTATATACCACTACTTTATAGATAATTGCTTTCCTTTTACTATCTTTTATATCAATTGTTTCTTCTGAGTAAGTAGTTTCTTTTCTTTTAAACACTTCTTTAATCTTTTCAATCATATTTTTTAATGTTTCTTTAAAGTTTTCCATCTTCAGCCTCCTAATAGTGTACTCTTTTTTTACTTATAATCATTTGTACTCCTGTAAATGACAAAGTAATCAAGAATAATATTATTGATGCTGCTGCGGCTTGACTAATTTTACCAACTGCGTCAGCTTGTGCTATAGAATCATAAACCAATCCTACGATTGTGATTAATGAATCTTTAGACAAAGTACCCGGAGGTCTAAGTGTAGGACCAAACATCCCGATGATTGTGCGGTATGCTTTGAATGCCCCAATAAAAGAAGTGATTGTGATATAAGCAATCATTGGTGAAAGAAGCGGTACTGTGATACGAGAGAATACTCTCCACTTCGGAGTTGAATCAACTCTTGCAGCGTCATAGTACTGTTTATCTATATTTTGTAATCCAGCTAAGAATACCATTATTTTAAATGCTAATCCGCCCCATACTGTATAAACCAGTAAAGCGAACATCGCTGTATTCCAAGAAGCTCCAAGGCCCACCCAGTTAACTGGGTCGATCCCAAATACACCTAGAATTAGATTAAATAATCCGTAATCTTGATGGAAGATAAATGCAAATGCCATCCCAATAGCTATTGCATTTGTTACATAAGGTAAAAAGAATATCGTTTGAAACATACCTTGGAGTTTCTTTATAGAATTTAAAGCTACCGATATTAGTAATGCAACCATTACTGATATTGGAACTGATATAAACACAATGATTGATGTGTTTTTCATAGCTATTCTAAAGTTTGCTCCTTGTATTACATCAATAAAGTTTCCAAACAATGTATATCCTTCTGCTGTTCCGTTTAAGTATGAATAATCTCTTAGAAACGCCAAATAGAATGCATTAAATAACGGGTAAAATGTAAATACCAATAGTAACGCCATTGCTGGAAGTAAATATAACCAGGCTTTTAAATTACTCTGTTTTTCTAACATTTAATTTATTAAATTTCCTAAATCTACGTCAAATATAAATAATTTATCTTTTTTAATATTAACTTTCAAAACATCACCTGGTTTAATACGATGCTTTGTTTCTATTATTGCTCTGAATGTGTTATTTTCTCTTGTTGGATCATTGATTATTAAACTTGTATCTCTACCAATTGTTTCAACCATATCAACATCTAGTTCAAAAGATCCTTTTTCATTAACAATAAACCCTTCAGGTCTTATACCGATAACTACTTTTTGATCAGATCCTTTTGATTTTCCAATATTTTTACCAGCCAAAACAATGTTATTATTTTTAATTTCACCATCAAAAATATTGATAGGTGGAGTTCCTAAGAACTTAGCAGCAAATAGGTTTTCTGGTTTATCATAAACATCTTGTGGATCACCCATTTGACGTCTAACTCCAAAGTCCATTAATACTATTTCATCACTAATACTCATTGCTTCCTCTTGATCATGAGTTACAAATATTGTTGTGATTCCAGTTTCGCGTTGAATACGTTTAATTTCTTCACGTGTTTGAAGTCTTAAACGAGCATCCAAGTTACTTAATGGTTCGTCCAATAATAATACACGAGGTTTTTTAACAAGTGCACGAGCGATTGCTACACGTTGTTGTTGCCCTCCTGATAACTCTTTTGGTTTACGATCCATTAATTCTCCAATACCTACTAAATCAGCCATTTCCTGTGCTCTTATCATAGCTTCAGGTTTAGGTACCTTAATGTTTTCAAGTGGAAACATTATATTTTGTCTTACTGTCATGTGAGGATATAGAGCATAATTTTGGAACACAAGTCCAATCCCTCTATCTTCAGGCGCAGTATCCGTCACATCTTCATCTCCAAAGAATATGCGTCCACCGTTTGGTTTAAGTAATCCTGCAATCATGTATAATGTTGTTGATTTCCCGCAACCACTTGGTCCAAGAAGGCCAATTAATTTACCTGTTGGGATTGTGATGTTTAAAGTATCAACTGCGATAACTTCTGATTTGTCCTTTTGAACAAATATTTTAGTAATGTTTTCTAATCTGATTTCCATTTTATCTCTCCTAAATCATAATGTTTTTAACACTATATTATACTACAAAAAATACATATTTTAAATATATTTTTTAAAATATATATATTGAAATTTTATAAATAAATAGTGTGTAAATATGTGTAAAAATTATAAATAAAAAGACGAAAACAATCGTCTTTTTTTATCCACCTATTATTCCGTCTAAAAAGCCTCCACTATACAAGAACCAAAGTCCTCCTAGTATTAAAATTACAATAATTATTTTAGATAATTTTTTTACTAGTTCAAATGTTCCTAAAATTACAATAATTCCCCCAACTAACATCCCAATAATTTGTTCTATAACCCCTAAGTTATTAATAAAATCATATCCTGAATCAATAAAACTTTGAACTGGAATAAGACCTTCAATCGTGCTTATAATTCCATCAAACATAATAGCCACCTCTCATATATTATTTTAAAATTTTTCCCTAATTACTTACATTATACCAAATAACCTGTGAATAATTTATGAATTTAGTAAAAATTTATAATTTTCTTCTTCCTTCAAGTGCTTTTGTGATAGTTATTTCATCAGCATATTCAATATTACCACCTGCTGGAATACCGTGTGCAATCCTAGTTATAAGGATAGTTGAGTCCTTTAGTAGTCTGCTAATATACTGCGCTGTAGTTTCTCCTTCGTTACTTAAATTTGTAGCTAAAATAACTTCTTTTATTGTCTCATCTTTTAATCTTTCGATTAATCCTTTTATATTTATATCTTCAGGACCAATTCCATCACTTGGTGAAATCGCTCCATTAAGAACATGATAAAGGCCATGATATTTATTTGTTTTTTCCATTACTATTAAATCTTTTGCTTCTTCAATAACGATGATTGTACTTTTATCTCTAGATTGATCCTTACAAATATAACAAGGATCTGTATCAGTTATATTTCCACAAATAGGACATTTAAAGATATCCTCTTTAATCCTTAAATAAGCATCTACAATTTCATCAATAGATTCCTTGTTTAAGCGGTTTACTGTATATAACGCATAACGCTCAGCTGTCTTTTTTCCAACACCTGGATATTTCCTTAAAGCTTCAATTAATTTATCTATAGCATCTGGATATCTCATAAAAATCACATCCTTAAAATAGTCCTGGCATTCCTCCACCAGTAAATTCTGACATTACACTTTCTGTCTCTTCATCAATTTTGTTTATACAATCATTAACAGCAGCAACAATTGTATCTTGTAACAAATCAAGATCGTCAGCTGATTCAATTGCTTCTGGGCTGATTGTTATATTTTGCATTTTACGATTTCCCGTAAATTCTACTTTTACTATTTGCCCACCAGCACTACCATAAAAAGTAGAAGCTTCTAATTCTTGTTGAGCATTAACCATATCTTTTTGCATTTTTTGTAATTTTTTTATCATACTTGGGTTCATAATTAATCCCCTTTCTTAACACTAACAAAATCTGATCCAAACATGTTTATTGCTTCTTTTACACTATCTGGAGTCATATCATCAATATTATGATTAATATGTGGCATTTCTTTTAAATCAGGATGATTTATTGGTGATAGATTAATGTTTTTTTGTCCTTGTTTCCATTTTTGAATAAATTCTTGTGATTTTTCTTCCCAAACTTGTTTTGGTAGAGCAAGATAATCAATTTCTTTATTGTAGAAAGCACAGAGAATCTTAACGATTTGTTCTTTTATCTCTGGTTTCATCATTCGATTACAAATCGATGGTGAAACATATTCAATAATTACCATCTTATTGTTAGTTGCTACAAGTCTTCCTTCGGTAATCATTCTTGCATATGATAAATCACTATGTAAAGCGTTTCTTTCAATATCAAACCACTTCATGTTCATCGCTATTTTCACTTCTCTATTGGCGTTATTCAAGACATCTTCAACATACCTAATATCAAATGTTTTGTAAGGCTCAACTGCAGGTTTTTCTGATTCCTTTGGAGCCGTATTGAATAAATTAGCTTCCTCTAGCTCTGGCTCTTCTTGTGATTCATCAATATCATCTTTAGTATATAAAGGATTTTCATCTTCGATAAGTTCATCTTGCATATCGGCAAGTGTTTCCATTTTTTCTGGCTTTTTTTCAACAATAAGCGGAGTTTCTTCCTTTGGTTGAGGTATTTCTTCAACTATAGTAGGTATTTCTTCAATTATTTTCTTAATCTCTTTTTCCTTTTGAGGTTCTATTAGTATCTTCTCGATAACAGTCTCTTTATTAATAGGAGCGGGAGCACTTTTAAGATTTTCAACTTTAGTTTGAAGAGTTTTTATTTCGTCTTTTAACTGTTTAAACTCATCAGCAATAATGATTTCTTGTTTTTCAACTTTATCCACCATTTTAATTAATGCTAATTCCATATATAGTTTAGAATTAGTCGTCCACTTCATATCGTTTTGTGCCTTATTTAAGGCGTCAATGTAGAAAAATATTAAATTATTACTTAATTTTTTTGATAATTCTATAAATTCAGGTTCACTATAAATTAGTTGATCTACATCTTCAGTATTGATGTTTTTAAATATTAAAAGATCGCGATAAAACTTAATTAAATTACCGACTAATCTTGGAGCTTCTTTTCCCATTAAAACAAGGTCATCTAACAATTTAATAGCTTCTATTGAATTGTTTTTATAGATTGCTTTTGCGATATTTAATAGTCTTTTGTTTGAAACTGTTCCTTTAATAGCGTGAACATCGTTTACGATAACTTCTTTATCAGTATAAGATACCACTTGATCCAGTAAACTAATAGCATCTCTCATTCCACCTTCTGCGCTTTCAGCTATTACTTTAACGGCTTCACTTTCAATAGCGATATTTTCTTCCTTAATAATAGTATTTAATCTTTCAATCATCTCAGGGATACTTATTCCTCTAAAATCAAATCTTTGACAGCGAGAATGAATTGTCGCTGGAATTTTATGAGGTTCCGTGGTAGCCAAAATAAATATGACATGTTTCGGAGGTTCTTCAAGTGTTTTTAATAAAGCATTAAAGGCTCCAATACTCAACATATGGACTTCATCTATTATGTATACTTTGTATTTACCAACACCTGGTAAATATTTAACTTTATCTCTTATTTCTCTTATTTCATCGACACCATTATTACTTGCGGCATCAATTTCAATTACATCACTTATTGAATTATTTTCAATTCCACGACAAATATCACATTCATTACATGGATTTTCAACAGGAGCGTGCTCACAGTTAACTGCTTTTGCGATTATCTTCGCAATAGTAGTTTTACCGGTTCCTCTTGGTCCACTAAACAAATATGCATGTGCGATTTTATTATTTTTTAAAGCATTCCTAAAAGTTTTTGTAATGTGTTCTTGGCCAGCTATCTCATCAAAAGTTGCTGGTCTATAAGTACGATATAATGCTTTATAAGCCATAGTTTTGTCACCTCTTATACGAATTTTTAGGTAATTCTATTATAAAACAAAAAGACTATTTTTGATAGTCTTTTTAAGAATTTTCCATCATTTTCTTTACTTCTTCAATAACAACCAATAAGGCTGTATACTCATTTGTATTTTTCTTGAATTTTTTTTCTAGGAATTGGAAATTCATATCCTCAGATTCCCCTTTATATAAAATCCGGAAAGCTTGTTCTAATGATTTTTGAAATATGCTATTTTCTCTTAATCTTCGGTATCCCTCGATACTAAAATCACACTGTTTCGAAATTACTTCTCCAACTGTTTTTAAGTATTTGTTGTACTCAGTATCTTCTTTCTTAAATTTTGAAGGAAATATCATTTCAAACACTTTATCAAATGCAAATAGAAGAATTGTAAATACCAATGGCACAGGGGCATAAGAATAAATTAAATTCATATCAATACTTCCCTCTTTAATTGACAAATATGCAACATATGCACCTAGTGCTACCACAGAGAGGAAGAACATAATTATGTAATATCTAAAGCCTTTTCTTGAATTCATAGTTTATCACCTAGAAACATTATACTATAAAAATTAAGATTGTGATATAATAAATTGGGTGATATTTATGATGAATGATACAATTGCACAAATATCTTCAGCTCTAGGACAAGGTGCTATCAGCATTGTTAGAATGAGTGGTGAAGATGCTGTTAAAATAGCGAATAAAGTATTTGACGGGACAGATTTAGAAAAAGTAATGAGTCATACAGTACATTACGGACATATTAAACATAAAGATAAGAATATTGATGAAGTATTACTATCTGTTTTTTTAGCTCCAAAAACTTTCACAACTGAAAACATTGTGGAAATCAACTGTCATGGTGGGGTGTATGTCGCAAATAAAATATTAGAAATCTTATTACTGGAAGGTGCTAGAAGCGCTAATCCTGGTGAATTCACAGAGCGTGCTTTTTTGAATGGAAGAATTGATTTAACTCAAGCTGAAGCTGTGATGGATATAATTGAAGCTAAATCTGATTTAAGTCTTTCCTTAGCGAATAAAGGTCTTGATGGCGAAATATATAAACTAATCGTTGATCTAAGAACTGATTTATTAGCTATTATTGCCCATATTGAAGTTAATATTGATTATCCTGAATATGATGATGTAATTGAATTATCAAATAATATTGTAAAGCCCAAAATACTTGATTTACTAACAAAAATTAATAATTTATTAGAAAAAGCAAGTTATGGTAAAATTATTAAAGATGGTTTAAAAACAGCAATAATTGGTAAACCAAATGTTGGTAAATCTAGTTTGCTAAATGCCTTGCTACGTGAAGATAAAGCGATTGTAACCGAAATCAAAGGTACAACTAGAGATATAGTTGAAGGAAGTATCAATATTGGTGGAATCATCTTAAACTTAATTGATACTGCCGGAATAAGAGAATCTGAAGATCTCATCGAAAAAATTGGAATAGATAAAGCAAAAACAATAATTAACGAAGCCGAATTAATTCTATTTGTTTTAGATAATAACCAAAATCTAACAGAAGAAGATGAGAAACTACTAGAATTAACTAAAGATAAGAAAAGAATCATTATCATCAATAAAACTGATTTAAATAAAGAGTTATATCATACATTTAAGAATAGTGTATCAGTTAGTGCATTACATAAAACAGGAATTAATGAGTTAGAAGTAATAATAAAAGATATGTTTTTAAGTGGTGAAGTAAATATTACTGATCAAACATATATCTCAAATGCCCGCCATATCGCAAAACTTGACGAAACCCTAACATCGTTAAATGATAGTCTTGTAGCAATTGAAGATTTATTACCTATCGACATGGTAGAAATAGATCTAAAAACTGCTTGGGATACACTAGGAGAAATAATTGGAGATACTTCTTCAACTAGTTTATTAGATGAATTATTTTCAAAATTCTGTTTAGGAAAGTAAAGCAAAAAACACTATAAATAACCACCTCCGATAATAAAAATAATTTAAAATAATTTTCTTGTATTTTTACTTATACTTTAGTATAATAAAGATATAACGGTTATAAAAAATAAATAGGAGGTGAATTTATGTCATTTGTGTGGGTTTCAAAAAAACCAAAAGATGGTGTTGCTACGCTGTATGAATCAAACATAACACTTAATAAATCAGCAAGTTCACACTTTGATCATGCTTTTAGTGTATTGCTTGGACTAGATTTGGACTCAAAAAAAGTCGCAGTTAAACCTATTTCAAAAGAAGAGGATGAACTAGGAGCAATCCCTGAAGAAAAAAGACATAAGATTACAGTAAAACCTAGCTATGCTAGAGTTTGTAACAAAAAGTTTATGAAAGAAGTAGCTGCATTAGTTGGCGTTAATTTGGCAGACAATAAGTCATTCAAATTCAAAACTGTATGGAGCAAAGAGGATTCAGCGCTTGTAATAGATTTGAATCAACCGGAGGTGTAAATGTATGGAAGATTTTATGATTATTATTTGGTTTGCAGTTATTATTTTAGCAGCACTAATTGAAATCAATACGATGGACTTAGCTAGTATTTGGTTTAGTGCTGGTGCATTAGTTGCCTTTATTTTGGCAATCGCTGGAGTAAATCCATTTATTCAAATTATAGTGTTCTTAGTTGTTTCACTATTATTACTAATTAGTATTCGTCCAATAGTTAAAAACTATTTAAAGACTAATATTATATCGACAAATACTGATCGATTAGTTGGTAAAGTGGCTGTATGTACTAAAAATATTAACATTGGTGAAAGAGGAGAAGTAAAAATTGATGGTAAGTATTGGTTAGCAGTTTCTTCAGGAGATAAAAATATCTTGATTGATGAAAAAGTTGAAGTACTTGCAATTGAAGGCGTAAAACTTGTTGTTGATAGAATTTCATGAGAGTAGGATTTTTTAGACGCCTAACCGCTTTTTTACTTGATGCAATGCCAATCATTATGATACTAAGTCTATTACTAAGTTTATTTGTAGGGGATTTACTAAAATCATCTTATCCAGATTATGATCACAAAATCTCTATTTATCAAGAGAATATGGATAATTACTATGATACACTTAACACATACAAGACCCAGCTAGATGCTGAACTTCTTGAAATTGAAGAATATGAAGCAATGGCCTTAAGTCTTCAAGATGACTTTACAAATAATAACGAATATTTTATTAGTATAATGTTTGCTTATTATCTTAATGTAGCAATATATTTCTTTATAAGTTTTACTCTAATAAACTATTTTTATCATTTAATCTTGAAAGGTCAAACAATTGGACGCAAGATGATGAAAATCGAGTTGTTCGGAAATATAACTTGGTTCAATCTATTACTTAGGGAAGTTTTATGGAAAACAGTATTTTGGGTATTTACATTCTCAGCTGGAATCGCAATAGATTGGACTCTAATTGCGTTTACTAGAAAAAGAAAGACTATTAGAGATTACTTATCTCAAACAGAATTAAGACATTCAGGAACTAGTTATCCATTTTAACTCAATTATAAAAAAAAATAAGGAGGAATTATTATGACTTTTGGAATTATCTTATTAATCGTCTTAGCAATTGTAACATTAATCGTCATTGGTGCAGCATTTACAATCGTACAACAAGCAAATCGATATGTTATTGAAAGATTAGGTGCTTATCACCAAACATTAAGCGTAGGATTACACTTTATTATTCCATTTATTGACAGAATTACTAAAAAAGTATCAATAAAAGAACAAGTGGTAGATTTTCCACCACAACCAGTTATCACAAAAGATAACGTTACAATGCAAATTGATACAGTAGTATTTTATCAAGTAACAGATCCAAAATTATTTACTTATGGGGTTCATAATCCTTTACGAGCTATAGAAAATTTAACAGCTACAACATTACGTAATATTATTGGATCGCTAGAATTAGATGAATCATTAACATCTCGTGATTTAATCAACGCGAAAATGAGAAACATTCTTGATGAAGCAACGGATCCATGGGGAATCAAAATTCACCGTGTAGAAGTTAAAAACATCATTCCACCTAAAGACATCCGTGAAGCGATGGAGAAACAAATGCGTGCTGAACGTGAACGTCGTCAATCAATTCTGATTGCTGAAGGTGAAAAGAGAGCTGCAATCTTATCAGCTGAAGGGCAAAAAGCATCTGCAATCTTAAGAGCTGAAGCTGAAAAAGAAGTTAGAATTAAAGAAGCTGAAGGTCGCGCTCAAGCAATTATCGAAGTACAAGATGCAACAGCAAAAGGTATTAATTTAATCAAAAAAGCCGGAGCAGATGAGGCGTTCTTACGTTTAGAAGCTTATAAAGCAATGATTCAAGTAGCAAATGGACAATCAAATACATTAATTGTTCCATCTGACTTACAAGGAATTACTGGATTAACTGCTACTATCGCAGAAACATTAAAAGCTACTAAAAAATAACATAACATTAAAAAAAGAGAATCTCGATTGAGATTCTCTTTTCAATTACTAAAATTCGCAGTTTCTAGGTGTTCTTGGGAAAGGAATTACGTCTCTAATGTTTTCTACACCTGTCATGTACATCAACATACGATCAAATCCTAATCCAAACCCAGCGTGTTTACATCCACCGTATTTACGAAGATCTAAATACCACCATAAATCTTCTTTTGGAATATTCATTTCTTTCATTCTTTTTTCTAAATATTCTAGTCTTTCTTCTCTTTGACTTCCGCCAATTAATTCTCCACTACCGGGAACAAGTAAATCCATAGCAGCAACTGTTTCATTATCATCATTTAAGCGCATATAGAAAGCTTTGATGTCTTTTGGCCAATCAATAATAAATACTGGGCCATCAAAATGTGCAACAAGATATTTTTCATGTTCTGTGGCTAAATCTTTACTAAATTTAGGCATATTTTCAAACTTAACTTTTGCACTAAGTAATACTTCAATAGCTTCTTTATGTGTGATTCTAGTAAAATCGCTATTTACAACGCTACTTAATTTATCAAGTAGTCCTTTTTGAACGAACTTATTGAAAAATTCCATTTCTTTTGGTGCTCTTTCCATTACGTATTTAATTATGTATTTAACCATATCTTCAGCTAAATCCATATCATCATGAATATCCGCAAAAGCAATTTCTGGCTCAATCATCCAAAATTCACTAGCGTGAGTAGTAGTATTTGAGTTTTCAGCGCGGAATGTTGGACCAAATGTATAAACATCTTTAAAAGCCAAGGCAAATGCTTCAGCTTGAAGTTGCCCAGATACTGTTAAGTTAGCCTTCTTTTGAAAGAAGTCTTTTTTATACTCAATTTCACCATCTTCAGTACGTGAAACATCATTTAAATCTAATGTAGTAACTTTGAATGTTTCTCCAGCTCCCTCAGCATCACTTGCTGTGATTAAAGGAGTAGCAACATTGATAAAATTACGATCTTGGAAGAAGGTATGAATTCCGTGAGTTAATAAACTTCTCACTCTAAATACAGCTGTAAATAGATTTGTTCGAGGTCTTAGATGAGCGTTTTCCCTTAGAAATTCACGTGTATGTCTTTTTGGTTGAATAGGGTAGTCTTCTTGTGAATCACCAATCAATTCAACAACTCTAGATTTGATTTCAAACGGTTGTTTCATATTAGGTGTATTAACAAGTATTCCTGTAACTTTCATTGAACATCCAACTCGAAATTTTTGAACTTCCTTAAAATTATCAAGAAATTCATTTTCATAAACGACTTGAATAGTTTCAAAAAACGTACCATCATTCAAATTAATAAATCCAAACTCTTTTTGAGCACGGTTATTTCTAACCCACCCTTGCAATGTTACTTCTTTTTGTTCTAATTCCTTGTAATGACTGTAGAGATATCTTACTGTTGTTTTCATTTTATCACTCCTTTTATAATAAAAAACGCCCTTAAACAAACGTTTAAGGACGAAACTATTTCCGCGGTACCACCTTAATTCAAAAAGCACTCAAATCCTTTAACGCAGGAGTACGGATGGTTCTACTTAATTCTTCCATCACTCATGGTGTTATTCATACTTATCTTATAATCTAGCTCCCACCGCCCTAGAATCGCTTAATACAGTTTTAAGTATTACTTTTCCAATCATCGTTTATACAAATATAATAACAAAATAACTACAATTGTCAATCACTAAATTACTCAGAATCCTCAATTTTAGGGGTTTCTGTGATTCTAACGTTAGATATTTCTTCAAATCTTTTACCAATTTTACTACTTGTTGTGTGAATTTCCTTAACACTTTTGTTTACTGTATCGATATTTCTTGATAGTTTGTCCCATCTCTCTTGATATCTTTTGAATTCATCACCTAATCTGATTAATTCTTGTTGAATAACTTTTGAATACTTGTCTCTTTCAACGTTTCTAAGTAATACTTGAACAGTTGTTAGAAGACTCATTAGTGTCGTTGGTGAGGCAATCCATACTCTTTTTCTTTGTGCATAATCAATAATATCTTGATGATAGGCGTTTAGCTCAGCAAATATTGCTTCAGCAGGAATAAACATCACAGCTTGATCGCTTGTTTCAGTTGGAATAATATATTTTGTGGCAATATCGTCAACATGTTTCTTTAAATCTGTCTTAAATTTCTTTGTAGCTTCATGTCTTAAAGTATCTGTTGAATCTTTATCAACCATTTTACGGTAATTTTCTAATGGAAACTTTGAATCAATAGCTAAATCTCCCATTGGATCAGGCACATGAAGTAATACATCTACGATTTTACCATTTGATAAAGTGGCTTGTGTTTCAAACACTTTATTATTGTTTTCACCAAAAATAGAAGTAAGAATATGATTCAGCTGAACTTCACCAAATGTTCCCCGCGTTTTTTTATCTGTAAGCACATGTTGAAGGGATACAACATTTGATGACAGTTTCTCAATATTTTTTTGAGCTTCATCTATTTTTGTTAGTCTTTCAACAATATTTGTGAAGGTTTTATTTGTTTTATCAAACCCTTCGTTTAAGCGATATTCCACCTTTTTGTTAATTCTTTCCATTTGTTCTTCAATCTTTGAATTTAATGCCAGAAAGTTTTCAAGAATATCTTTATTTAATCCTTCTTTAAATTCATTTAAATCCTTAATATTTTCTTTACTTCCTTTACC
>DAOVWR010000111.1 GCA_030636545.1 Mycoplasmatota bacterium | reverse complement strand
ACATCTAATGCTTCATCTGTATAATTAATTGGACTACGGTAATGAGTTGAAAGAGTGAATAATCTAAAGCCATTTGGGTTAACATCCAAATCTTTAACTAAGATAACTTCGCCTTCACTTTTACTCATCTTACTATCACCAATATTCAATAAGCCATTATGCATCCAATATTTAGCTAATGAATGGTTGTTTAATACTTCTGATTGAGCTATTTCATTTTCATGGTGGGGGAACATTAGTCCACTACCTCCACCATGAATATCTATTTGTTCACCAAAAACATCATCAATCATGGCAACACATTCTGTGTGCCATCCTGGTCGTCCTTTTCCAAATGGAGAATCAAACTGAATTCCGACATCTGTTTTTTTCCACAAAGTAAAATCTAAGGGATTTTCTTTTTTAAGGTTTATATCTACTCTAGCCCCAACAATTAAATCATCGATTTTACGATTAGATAAAACTCCATAATTTTTAACATTAGCTACTCTAAAATAGACATCTCCATCAATTTTATAAGCAAATCCTTTATCAATAAGTGTTCCTATATATTCAATTATATGATCCATATATTCAGTAACTCGTGGTTGAATATAATTGGTACTTGAGTTAACTTTTTCAACATCACTTAAGAAGGCAGCAATAAACTTATCAGTGATTTCTCTTTCAGTTGTCTCTAATTCAAGTGCTTTTGTAATGATTCTGTCATCAACATCAGTAAAGTTTGAAGCAAATTTAACTTTAAATCCTTTAAACTCAAAATAGTTTTTAACTGTATCAAAAAAGATTACCGGTCTAGCATTACCGATATGAATATAGTTATAGACTGTCGGACCACAGACATAAATATTTACAATACCTTTATGTCTCGGAACAAACTCTTCTAACTGATTTGAATATGAATTAAATATTTTCATTTTTTTCACTTCCTATATATATTATTAACTATCATATAATACGCTTAAATTGGGATTTAGTCAATTTTATTATATCTAAAATTCCTGACATAGTAAACAAATAAAAACAGGAGAAATTCTCCTGTTTGTTAATTCATTAAAGTTTTACAACGTTTACAGCTTGTGGTCCTCTGTCTCCTTCAACCACTTCAAATTCAACCTTTTGACCTTCGTCTAAAGTTTTAAATCCGTCTCCTGTAATAGCTTTAAAATGAACAAAAATATCTAGTTCATCTTCCGTAGTAATAAATCCGTAACCTTTTTCTGAATTAAACCATTTAACTGTTCCTGTCATGTAAATCTCCTTTTTATTTTATTATTTGTCAAGCATAATTATATTATATTTTTTTCTATAATGCAAATTATTTCGGGAGACAATGGCTTGTCTAGACATTTTTTAAATTTTTGTCACATTTTATGTTTTGTCACTTGTCAAACAAACTCGCCATTATCATTTCCAAACTTGGTTATATCTTTCCTCATTAAATCCAACTAAAACAATATTATCAAAGATTACTAAAGGTCTTTTTATCAACATTCCATTTAATGATAAAAGCTCATATATTTCTTCTAGTTGCATATCTTTATATTTATTCTTTAAGTCTAATTCACGATAAACTTTCCCACTTGTATTAAAGAATTTCTTTATCTCTAATCCGCTTAGTTCGTGGTATTTCTTCATTTCTTCCATTGTTGGAGTAGTCTCTTTTAAGTCAAATGTAGTAACCTCTATATTGTTATCTTTAAAGTACTTCATCCCTTTTTTATATGTGCCGCAAGTTTTAATTCCATATACTTTAATCACTTGCTTGCCTCCTCGGTCTTCGATGATTGTTCAATTAATTTATTCATTTCTATCATTTCTTCTTCAGTTAGATATCGCCATTTACCTTTTGCTATATCTAAATCAATATTCATTATTCTAATTCTTTTTAGTCGATATACTTTATATCCTAAGTAATCACACATTTTTCTAATTTGTCTATTCATTCCTTCAACTAAAATGATTTTAAATTCAAAATCATTAAGTTGTTCAACATAACATTTCTTTGTGATTGTATCCATAATTGGGATACCATTACCCATAGCATGGATAAATTTATCAGTAATTTCTTTATGTACTTTTACGATATATTCTTTCTCATGGAAGTTTCCAGCTCTTAAGATTTTGTTAACGATGTCTCCATCATTAGTCATAAATATTAACCCTTCACTTTGTTTATCAAGTCTACCCACATGAAATAATCTTTTAGGGTGATTTAAAAAATCAACAATATTATTTTCAATTGTTGGATCTGTAGTTGAGATAATACCAACTGGCTTGTAAAGAGCTATATAAATCATTTTTACATTCTTAAGAATGACTTTATCATCTACCCTAATTAAATCTTCTTCAGTTACTTTTTGGCCTTTTTCAGGTATTTTTCCATTAACCGTAACTCTTTCTTCATCAATTAATCTGTCAGCTTCACGTCTAGAACAAAATCCTGCTTCACTTAAATATTTGTTTATTCTAGTTTCCATAGGTAATCCCTCCTAACTATTAATTACTTCTTTAACTCTTCCAACGGTTCCATCTTCTAACAGTACTTTTATCCCGTGAGGGTGGCTTTGTGAATTTGTAAGAATTTTATCCACAATACCTTCAGTTAGTTTTCCTGAACGTTGATCATTTTTCTTAACTACAAAGACTTTACTTCCAATCTTTATATTTTCTCTTTTAGTTCCATCCATAATGTTACTCCTTAGTCTGTGATTTCAATTACATTATATCAAAAAAATAAGCCTAATTATAGGCTTATTTAATGAATTTATTTAGTTTTTCTGTATTTAAGAGATAAATACTAATTACCTTCTATAGCCATCTCCATGCGATGAAATAATCACCAATATGTAATACTACATAAGCATCGTCCCAAACCCCGTAGTCACCATCCCAAGAAATTTCATATACTTCTGTGTATTGTTCTGGAGTTTTTTGATCAATTGCAACGTCAGATAAAGTAAGATAAGTTGGGAACGTAGCAGCAATATACGCATTGCCAGCAATTGCAGCATCAGTATCTAGTAACACAGCTGAACCTTCAACAAATCCACATTCACTACAATCTGTATGGTCTATAATTGCTTCTTCTACATCTGTGAATAATTCAAATGATTCATATAATTCGTAATCTAGCCCAGTCACAGAAATTACATACAGAATATTTTTACCTGATTCAGTAACTACTACTTTTGATATCAATACATCAAATCCATTTTCACTTAAAATATTATCTATTGGCTTTCCAATCAGATATTGT
>DAOVWR010000088.1 GCA_030636545.1 Mycoplasmatota bacterium | reverse complement strand
TTTAGTTGGAGATATTGTTAATATTTTGAGATTCAATCGCGCTGGGGAATTACTAAAAAAACAAAAAAATAATCATTGGCTAATTAGAATGGGATCATTAACATCACAGTTTTCAGAAGACCAAATTGAGTTTGTTAAAAGAGTTAAAAAGTCGAATAAACCAGCGAATAAAATTAAATCAAATATTAAGAAAAGTGTAAAACCCGAACTTGATTTAAGAGGAATGCGTTATGAAGAAGCAGAATTTGCTCTAGATAAATACATTGATGACTGCTTAATTGTAAATATTCCCTTTGTAACGATTATTCATGGATATGGGACACTAACACTTAGAAAATTAGTAAAATCCTATTTAGATAAGAATTCTCATGTTAAAAATCATCGAGATGGTGAGGGTGGCGAAGGTGGAACCGGGGTAACTGTTGTTAATTTTAAATAAACATTGCAAATAGATTGTAATATATTTAATAATTAAGTATAATAAATTAGTATTTTTGAAAATAAAGGAGGAATAAAATATGGCTGTTGTATTTGCAAACAAAGATAATTTTCAAGAGACTGTTGCTGAAGGTACTGTAATATTAGATTTTTATGCAGACTGGTGCGCACCTTGTCGTATGATTGGTCCAGTTTTGGAACAAATCGCAGAAGAAAATTCAGACATTAAAGTTGTTAAAGTAGACGTTGACAATAATAGCGAATTAGCTAACCAATTCGGAGTAAGAGGAATTCCAGCATTATTCGTATTAAAAAATGGAAAGACTGTTGCACAAAGAGCTGGCTTCATGCCAAAAGCTGCATTAGTTGATTGGGTACGTAGCTCATAAAAAATAACCAGGTTAAATCTTGGTTTTTTTTTGGACTTATTGTATAATAACGGTGGTGATTTAAATGGATGGTATATTATTAGTTAATAAGCCGAAAGGCTATACATCACATGATGTAATTAATGTTTTAAGAGGAATTCTAAAAACAAGAAAACTTGGTCATACAGGAACATTAGATCCTGATGCGACCGGTGTTTTAGTCGTGGGCGTAAATAAAGGAACAAAGATTATGAAATACCTAAACAATGACGAGAAAGTCTATCAAGCGACAGTGTTGATTGGTCAATCTACTGATACATTAGATAAAACTGGAGTTGTAATTGATGAGAAAATTGTAACAGAATTAACTAATGTTGATGATGTCATCGCTTCTTTTAAAAGAAACTATACTCAAACACCACCAATGTATTCCGCAATTAAATATAAAGGAAAAAGATTATATGAATATGCTCGTAAAGGAATCGTTATTGATGATATTCCTTCAAGGGTTATCAAAATATTTGACATCAAAAGAATAAGTGATATTATATATGCGAATAGTTTAGCGTCTTTTGACTACATAGTTCATAGTTCAAAAGGGCTATATGTAAGAACTTTATCTTATGATATTGGTGAAAGACTTAATTACCCAGCTCACAGTAAAGAATTACACCGCGTTAAGGCTGGAAAATTTAATGTTAAAGATAGTTATACCCTAAAAGAAATCGAAGAAGGTAACTATAAGATTATATCTTTATCGGATGCCTTATCTAATTTTAATAAACTAGTTATCCCAGAAGAACTAAATCATCATGTTAAAAACGGGATGGCAATAAGTTTAAGATACTTTAGTGAGTATTCATTAACTCGTCTTGTTGATGAAGATGATAATCTATTAGCTATTTATGATAAACACCCTACAGAGCCTAAAATGAAGGCAATAAATGTATTTTAAAGAAGGTGAAGTAAATGAAAGTAATAAAATTAAATGGTAATCCTATTGAACACAACACAGTTGCCGCAATTGGTTTTTTTGATGGTGTTCATTTAGCACATAAACAATTAATTAAGAAAACAATTGAAATAGGTAATAAAAAGCATCTTGCCAAGGCAGTAATCACTTTTGATATTCATCCTAAAAGTATCTTATTTGATCTTGATTATTACTATTTAACTCCACTAAAACGTAAATTAAAACTATTTGAACAGTTTGATTTAGATTATATATACGTTATTGAGTTTTCAAAACAAAAAGCATCACTAACACCGCTCGAATTCATCAATATTTATTTAAAAAATATTGATACAATAGTTTGTGGCTATGATTTTAAATTCGGTGTTAGAGGTAGTGGTAACATTAATACCTTATTAAATGACACTCGTTTTGAAACAATTATTGTTAAAGAAGTTACTTACGAAGGTTATAAAGTCGGAAGTACTCATATTAGAGATTTAATAAGATCAGGACAAGTTGATAAAGTAAAAGAAGTTCTTGGTGATTATTATTCAATTATCGGAGAAGTAATCCATGGTGCTAAAAAAGGTCAAATGATCGGATATCCTACTGCAAACATCTCAACTGATGGATATTTTATCCCTAAACGAGGGGTTTATGTTACTTTAACAAAAGTTGCCAATGTTTGGCATGAATCAATGACAAGTGTTGGACACAATCCGACATTAAACTGTCGCATTGATTTAAGTGTTGAATCTAATATCTTTGATTTCGATAAAGAAATCTATGGTGAAATAATCGAGATTAAATTCCTTAAACGTTTAAGGGATGAAATCAAGTTCACCTCAATAGAGGCGTTAATCGCTGAAATTGATAAAGATAAAATTAACACAATCAATTATTTTAAGAACAATATGCAATAACACTTGCATATCTAACTTACTATGATATAATAAAAATCGCGCCTATCTCTTTGATTATCGAGACTCCAACGATCTTCTAGGAATTAGGTAAGAAAATTAAAAAGGAGGAATAATTATGGCATTATCAAGCGAAGCTAAAAAAGCAATAGTAGAAGAATATCGTCAAAAAGAAGGGGACACAGGAAGTCCTGAAGTACAAGTTGCCCTTTTAACACGTGAAATTCTTGAACTAAACGATCACTTACTAATTCACAAACATGATCATCATTCAAGACGTGGATTACTTAAAAAAGTAGGACACAGAAGAAACTTACTTAAATATTTAGCTAAAAAAGATGTGAAAAGATATCGTACTCTAATTGAAAAATTAAAATTAAGAAGATAAATTAAAGCGCTATTTAGCGCTTTTTTTCTTACTTAAATGTGTTATAATAATATAAATGAGGTGATTCGATTGAAAAGTTCAGAAAAAAGAGTAGCTGTATTACAAAAATTAGCAATTCTTGCCCTAATATTAATCTCGATGAAGTATTTAAATGAGTTGTTTGCTCCACAATTAGGTGTTTTATTTGATGCAGCAAATGCAATTATATTCCCTTTAGCTGTAGCGTTATTCATTAGTTATCTGTTAGCTCCTATCGTTAAATTTATTGATAAAAGAGTTAAGAAGAGATGGGTTAGTGTTATCATTGTATTTACAATTGTCTTTGTTATTGTCCTTTTATTTATTATATTAATTGGAAACATGATTTATGGACAAGCCGTTATCTTTATTTCTAGAGACTGGGAAAATATTGTTGCTTATATTCAAAACTTTACCGATAATAATGCTAGATTGTCTGAAATATACGAATCAATCAGTTCATATATCAACTTAGACTCAGTATCTTCAGTAACAATTAATGTCGTTAATATCTTTAGAAGTGTTGCTAGTGTACTAATAAGTATTGTTTTAATCCCTGTTTTTTTATTCTTTATATTGAATGATAAAGAAAGAATATTTGAAGGATTCTTAGTAGTTGTTCCTAAAAAACATCAAAAACATATTAGAGAACTTGGAATTAGATCAAATGAAATAATTGAAAAATACTTTAATGGAAGATTCACATCAATGTTAATTATGAGTATCTTCTTCACAATCATTTTCTTTATCTTAGGGTTTGGCGAAAGAAGTATCTTCTTTGGATTTACTTTAGGATTCTTAGATATAGTCCCTTACGTTGGTGGATTTATTGGTATGATGATTCCTTTGCTTTATTCACTTACTGTTCCTGATGCCTTATTATTTGCCGAATGGACATGGCTCGCAATCATTGCGGCTAACTTTATCGGACAAGGATTACAAGGTGGTATAATTCAACCTTGGATCATGGGAAGAGAAGTCAGTTTACATCCATTATTGGTGCTATCTAGTTTTATCTTCTTTGGAGCACTATTTGGTGTTATTGGTATCATAATAGCTATCCCAATTACAGGAATAATTAAAGTAACATTTGAATATTTTTATGAAATAAAACAAGAACCACTCAAGAAACCATAAATTGTTAAATAAAATCACCTTAAATATGGTGATTTTTTATTGACATTTATGATTATCAGCGTTATATTTAAGCGTAATCAAAAAAAGTAACAAAGATTCTAAAATATAGAGGTGTTTAAATTGGATTTAAAGCAACAATATTTAGAAGAAAAGCAACAAAACAAAGAAGAAAGAATCAAAAGAATAATTGAAGTAGCAAAAATTGAATTTGCGAAAAACGGTATAGTTAACACAAAACTCAGTATAATTGCTAGAGAAGCACATGTTGGAGAAGCAACAATATATCGATATTTCACAGATAAAATTCAGTTAATCAGACTAGTTGCCTTAGATTATTGGAAAAACCAAGTAATTATTTTTAAAAATTATTTAGATGAAAATATTGAAGTTGATTCAGATGGGCTTAGTAAAGTAAAAGTCTATTTAGATATATTTATCGAATTATACCATTCACATAAAAACTTTCTTAAGTTTATGGAAGATTTTGATAATTTCTATATCTTATCACAATCGCCAAATGAGGTAAACGAGTTTATTCAATCCATTTTGCATATCAAGAACCTATTTACTAAACTATTTGATGAAGGATTAGAAGATG
>DAOVWR010000104.1 GCA_030636545.1 Mycoplasmatota bacterium | reverse complement strand
GGAGAGGGGTTCTTAGTTAGATTTTTAGATCCCAAGGCTATCATGCACAGAGGTATGAAAAAGTTTATTACCGAGACTGCTGATAAACATAAAATTAAATATCAATATTACCAATCTAAGGGAGGAACAGATGCTGCTAAAGTGCAACTTGCACAAAGTGGTGTACTAGTTGCTACTATCGGAATGCCTGCACGTTATATCCATTCAACAACTTCAATGATTAGTATTGATGATTATGAAGAAGTTAAAAAGATTGTTTATACAATTATTAAGATGTTTAATGATAAAACTGTTCAGGAAATTAAAAATAACGTTTAATTAAAATTAAACATAGATCAAATTATGGGACCTATTTATAGGCCTAAAAAGGAGAGAAAAATGAGAGATAAAAGAGTATTAGAAATTACTACAGCTGGTGTTTTTGGGGCAATTATTTTGTTCTTAAGCTTAGTACCAGCACCATGGGGATTAACATGGGGGTTTTTTAGAGTTGCTGCGGGTGTAGAAATAACAATAATTCATATCCCAGTAATCATTGGTGGAATATTTGGCGGTAAAAGAGTGGCTATTACCCTAGGATTTATTTTTGGGCTAGGTAGTTTACTTGCAGCTTTAATTTATGGAGGATTATTTTCAGTATTCTTCTTAAATCCACTTGTATCAATCTTACCGAGAATGCTATTTGGATATTTTATCTATTTATTCTATGCACAATTTAGTAAATTAATTAAAATACCAATGTTATCAATGGCATTATCATTTGGGCTTTCAACATTAGCTCATTCATTTATGGTACTGACAATGCTTTATCTATTTAGTTTTAATAGTGCAGCATACGGTACAGCATTTGGTGATGCAAACATTATTGCTTTCTTTGGGATTATCTTAGGACTAAATGCTGTCTTAGAAATCACATTAGCAGTCTTAGTTGGTACACCAATTGGGATGAGAATCAAAGATTATAAAGAAACAGTGTAGGTGAACAATATGATAGTATTAGTTGATATCGGAAATTCGAATATCGTATTAGCAAAATATGATGATAAAATTAGTCAAACATATCGTTATAAGACAGATGCATCTAAATCAATTGATGAGTATTATGTATTACTAAAAGATATTATTAAAGATGCAGAAGGTATGATTATTGCAAGTGTTGTACCTGAACTTAACATTATCTTTAAAAACTTAGCAATAAAATATTTAAATATCAGTCCAATGTTTATTGGTCCTGGTGTAACAACAGGTGTAGAAATCCTTGTTGATAATCCTAAAGAAGTCGGAGCTGATTTAGTAGCTAGTGCTGCCGCAGTAATTAGTGAATACTCTGATTCGGCAATAGTCGTCGATATGGGGACAGCTACGACGTTAACTTATATTGAAAATAAAGTTATTAAAGGAGTCTCAATTACGACTGGACTTATAACTTCAAAAGATGCTTTAGTTAAAGAAGCCTCACAACTTTCTCAGTTTGAGTTTAAAACTCCGAAGAAAGTAATTGAAACAAATACAGTTGATTGTCTTAATTCAGGATTACTTTATGGACATTTATTTATGATTAAAGGAATAGTCGCAGAAATAAAAAAACAAATTAACAAAGATCCAATTGTAATAGTTACCGGAGGAGCTTCAAGATTTGTTAAGGAAATGTTTGATGAAACTTATATTTTTGATGATTTATTATTATTGAAAGGATTATTAAATATCTACAAAAAAAACAATTAGTAAAAAAGGTGTTCATCTGAACACCTTTTTCTTATAGAAATTGCTAGTTTATACAGTAATTCGAGATATTCAATTGACAAAAAAGCGTTTTCAATTTATAATAATTAGTAATATAAGCATGAAGGAGTGAAACAATGATTTTTGACAAAGTTAAGGACATTATTGTCGAAGAGTTAGGTATTGAGGAAGATAAGATTTTAATGGATTCAAACCTTTCTGAAGACTTAGGGGCGGATTCGTTAGACGCAATTGAATTAATCATGGCAGTTGAAGAAGCATTTGATATCGAAATTCCTGATAACGAAGCAACAAAAATTAGATTAGTTTCAGATATCGTTAAATTTTTAGAAGAAGCAGGAAAATAATACTCAGATGCTGAGTATTTTTTTTTAGAATAACTGATTTCTGTGGTAAAATAGGAAATATAAATGAGGTGCATGTTAATGAAAAAACTAATCTTAATTGATGGGTCTAATATTATGTTTAGAGCGTACTATGGTACTGCTTATTCAGGTAACCTAATGCAAAATTCAAAAGGACAGTATACAAATGCTGTTTTTGGCTTTGTAAATATGATGAATTCTGTCTTGCGAGAAGACTTTACTCATATGTTGGTAGCTTTTGATAAAGGAAAACAAACTTTTAGACATGAAGCTTTTCCTGACTATAAAGGTGGTAGAAAACCGATGCCTGATGAGTTCCGTAGTCAGATTGATTTAATTAAGAAAAGTTTAGATGTGCTAGGCGTTAAGCAAAGAGAGATTGCCTTAATTGAAGCTGATGATATTATTGGGACTTATTCTAAAGTATATTATGATGATTTTGATGAAATCGAAATCATTAGTAATGATAAAGATTTACTACAATTATTAAATGATAAGGTATATATGCGTGCCTCTAAAAAAGGTATGAAAGATTATGTACTTTATACACCGAAATATTTAAAAGAAGTAATGAATGTTGATCCAGAACAAATTACTGATTTAAAAGGTTTAATGGGAGATGCATCTGATAATTTACCAGGAATACCTGGAGTTGGTGAAAAAACAGCAGTTAAATTATTAACTGAATACAAAACACTTGAAGGTGTCTTAGAAGCAAAAGATAATCTAAAAGGAAAACTAGGAGAACGAGTTAGAGAATACTATAATGACGCCATTTTGTGTAAAGAAATAGCAACCATTAAGACTGATGTATCACTAAAGTTTAAACTCAATGAAGTAGAGTATAAAGGCGTTAATGAGGATGAAATGCTTGACTTTTTTAAAGAACTTGAACTTCATTCCTTAATTAAAAGATATAATAAAAAAAATAACAAGAAGCCACTTGAAAAATTTGAATATAAGATTATTCAAGATATTTTTGAATTAGATGAAATCTTAATAAATGATTCATATATTACCTTAGAAACATTTAATCCATATTACCATCTAGCGGAAGCATTAGGATTTGGTATAGTAAATAAAAAAGGTAATTTCTTTGTGCCGTACGACTTACTTCATCAATCACTTGGTATGCAGATGTTTTTAAGTGATAAAACAATAAAGAAATATGTTTTTGATGTTAAGATGATGAAAGTAGTTTTATTAAAAGATGGCTATCACTTAAAAGGCGTTGAGTTTGATCTATTGCTCGCAGCTTACATATTAAATCCAAATAACACTAAAGAAGACTTCAGAGTTATCGTTACTAATTTTGATTATGATGATGTTCCT
>DAOVWR010000072.1 GCA_030636545.1 Mycoplasmatota bacterium | reverse complement strand
TAAGTACGAAGATGGACAAAAAATGAGAACTGTCTTAAAAGATATCAATATTGATTTTGAAGAAGGAAAGTTTTATGCAATACTTGGGTCTTCTGGTAGTGGAAAAACAACATTACTCAGTTTACTCAGTGGTCTTGACACAGTTCAAGAAGGTGGTATCTTATTTGAAGGCAAAGATATCAAAGATATTGGTTACACTAAGTATCGAAAAGAAAATGTAAATGTTATTTTTCAATCATACAATTTAATTAATTACATGACAGCACTTCAAAATGTAATGGTCGCAATGGATATTAAAAAAGTCGGTTATAAAAACAAGAAAGAAAAAGCCTATGAAATCCTAGAAAGTTTAGGAATTGATAAAGATACAGCGGACCGTGATGTCTTGAAGATCAGTGGTGGTGAACAACAACGTACCGCAATAGCTCGTGCTTTAGTTCATGATTCAAAAGTTATTTTAGCTGATGAGCCAAGTGGAAATTTAGATGATGATACTGAAAATGAAATTGTTAAAATCTTTAAAGGTTTAGCAGACAAAGGTAAGTGTGTTATTATCGTAACTCATTCCGCAAATGTAGCAAAACATGCTGACAAGATCTATGAAATAAAAAAAGGTAAAATTAATTAAGAAATAGTTAGAAAAGATAGTCATAATTGTTGGCTATCTTTTTTTTATTAGGTTTAATTATAATTTCCCTAGTTTTCTAACTAATCGATTTAGATTGTGATATAATTAATATAAATTGTATTCGCTTACATGTATTTAATAAACGCAAGGAGGCTACTTATGAATCAAAAACAATTAGAGAAGATTAAAAATGATTATTTAAATAGTAATCCGCTTTTTAATACTCCAGAAAATATTCATCCTTTAGAAAGACGTATTGTCTTAAAAAACTATCAGGTGATTAATCCAGAAAGTATTGTTGAATATATCGCAATGGATGGATACTTCGCTATTTTTAAAGCCTTAAAAATGGCTCAAGAGGAAGTTATTAACGAAGTAATAACTTCTAAATTAAGAGGACGCGGGGGAGTAGGTTTTCCAACAGGCTTAAAATGGAAGTTTGCACTTGGCTATGAAGCTAAGCAAAAGTATGTAATTTGTAATGCTGATGAAGGTGAACCTGGGACATTTATGGATCGTCATATTTTAGAAGGAGATCCTCATAATAATATCGAAGGAATGATGATTGCAGCTTACGCAATTGGCGCATCAAAAGGATATATTTATGTTCGAGCAGAATATCCTCTAGCTGCCAAAAGACTTCAAAAAGCAATCGATGATGCAACTAGCTTAGGTATTTTAGGTGATAATATTTTTGAAACTGAGTTTAGTTTTAATATTGAAATAAGACTTGGAGCTGGCGCGTTTATTTGTGGTGAAGAAACATCACTAATGGAATCAATTGAAGGTAAAAGAGGATTAAGTAGAAATAAACCACCATTCCCTGCGGAAACAGGTTTATTTAATGATCCAACAATAATTAATAACGTCGAAACAATTGCCAATCTTAGTGCCATTATTCTTAATGGTGGTGAGTGGTACAGTAAAATCGGAACAAAAGAATCAACAGGAACTAAAGTATTCTCCTTATCAGGAAAAACTAAAAATAATGGTATTTTTGAAGTACCTTTTGGGATATCTCTTCGTGAAGTGATATCCAATATCGGTGGAGGAATGCAAGAAGGAAGCACCTTTAAAGCAGCATATACCGGTGGACCTAGTGGTGGTATTCTAACAGAAAATCATCTAGATGAGATAATTGATTTTGATAGTCTTGTTAAGTTAGGTTCAATTATGGGTAGTGGTGGAATCATCATTGCTGATCAAACTAACTGTGTACTTGATACAATCAAACATTTTATGGAATTTAATGCTGAAGAGAGTTGTGGAAAATGTACTCCTTGTCGAGAAGGAACTACTATTTTATATAATATGCTAGATGATATTACTAAAGGTAAATCATCAATGGAAGAACTAGAAAAATTAAAACACTTATCAAGAATGGTTTCTACTACTTCCTTATGTGGACTTGGGCAAGCTGCCCCAGCTCCAATTTATTCTGCCTTAGAACATTTCTATGATGAATTTGTTGATCATATTGAGCATAAAACATGTAACACTGGTGTTTGTGAAATGCTCATTAATGAAGGGAGTGAATAAAGATGGAAAAATTAATTAAATTTAAAATTGATGGTGTTGAATATTCTGCTAAAGAAAATGAAACAGTATTAGATGTATGTAAAAAGAATGACATCTTTATTCCAACATTTTGTCATGATGAAAGATTTACTGCTGAAGCAGCATGTCGTATGTGTTTAGTTGAAGCAAGTAATGCCGACAAATTAATGACATCTTGTACTTTAATGCCGACAGAAGGTGTTGAAATTCAAACAAAAAGTGATGTAGTTATTGAAGCTAGACAAGAAGTTTTAAAACTTACTTGGGCAAGTCATCCAAATGACTGCGTTGTATGTGATGTTGATGGAGACTGTAAACTACAAGACTATATGTATTATTATGACTGTCCTAGTGAAAAAGATTACGATATCAAAGTTAGAGACTTTGAGATCGATGATTCAAATAAATTCTTTTACTTAGATCCAAGTAAATGTATTTTATGTGGTAAATGCGTTAATGTCTGTGATCAACTAGTTGGTGTTGGTGCATTAAGTTTTAACGAAAGAGGAAAAGATACTTATGTATCATTTGCTTTCAATGAAGGAATGGATTATTCGACTTGTGTTAGTTGTGGAAACTGTGTAAGTGTTTGTCCAACTGGTGCAATCGTTGAAAAGAGCCGTGAGAAATTTAGAATGAAAGATACTAGAAAAGTTAGAACAACTTGTCCTTATTGTGGAGTAGGTTGTCAATTTGATGTTGTTCTTAAAGGAGATACAGTAGTTAGAATAAATCCCCTAGATATAACACCAAACGATGGATTACTTTGTGTAAAAGGAAAGTTTGCTTTTAGATATATCAATCATCCAGATCGTTTAAAAACACCACTAATCAAAAAAGACGGTGTCTTCCATGAAGCTTCTTGGGAAGAAGCTTATGAAGTTATTGTTAATAAAATTAATGAAACTAAAAAAGCATTTGGACCAAGTGCTTTCGCAGGACTTGCTAGTGCTAAATGTACAAATGAAGAAAACTATTTATTCCAAAAATTTATTAGAGCGGTAATCGGTACTAACAATGTCGATCATTGTGCTAGACTTTGTCATGCTTCTACTGTTGCTGGTCTTGCTACTACTTTAGGTAGTGGAGCAATGACAAATAGTATTGCTGAAGTAAAAAATCATGATGTTATCTTTGTAATCGGTTCTAATACAACTGAAACACATCCAGTTATTGGTAATTTCATGAGACAAGCTAAGAAAAAAGGTGCAAAGATTATTGTTGCGGAACCTAGAAGAATAGAGTTAGCTGATGAAGCTGAAGTATTTGTTCAAATCAAACCAGGGACAAACGTTGCTTTATTAAACGGAATGATGAATGTAATATATAATGAAAAACTATATGATAAAGAGTTCATTGAAAATCGTACTGAAGGTTATGATGAATTCATAAAAATCATTAAAGAATACTCACCTGAACGTTGTGCTGAAATTTGTGGATGTACACCTGAAGGTATTGTTGACGCAGCACGTGTTTACGCTGCTGGAGAAAGAGCAGGAATTTACTACGCAATGGGTGTAACACAACATTCTAATGGTACTAACCATGTTAAGAGTATCGCAAATCTTGCGATGATGTGCGGTAATGTTGGTAAAGAATCAACAGGTATAAATCCTTTACGTGGACAAAACAATGTTCAAGGTGCTTGTGATGTTGGTGGCTTACCTAATGTTTATCCAGGTTATCAAAAAGTCCATATTCCTGAAATTCATGCCAAGTTTGAAAAGGCATGGAACGCAAAATTAAGTGATAAAGTGGGACTAAGTTTACCTCACATTACTAATGGTGCTTATAATAATTTAATTAAGTTCTTATACGTTATGGGTGAAAACCCAATCGTAAGTGATCCTGATATTACCCATGTTAGGGAAGCAATGGAAAGAATTGATTTCTTAGTTGTTCAAGATATCTTCTTAACTGAAACTGCAGAATATGCAGACGTCGTTCTTCCAGCTTCTACTTACGCTGAAAAAGATGGAACATTCACTAATACAGAAAGACGTATTCAACGTGTTAGAAAAGCAATAGAACCAATTGGAGATAGTAAGCCAGATTGGATTATCCTCCAAGAAATCATGACATTACTAGGCTATCCTCAACACTTCAATCATCCATCTGAAATAATGGATGAAATTGCGAGTGTAACTCCAATTTATTCTGGAGTTGATTTTGATAGAATTGATGAAGTTGGATTACAATGGCCAGTATTTGGAAAAGATCATCTTGGTACAAAGTATCTACATAAAGATAAATTTAGTAGAGGTAAAGGACTATTTACTCCAGTAGATTACTTTGGAGCAAAAGAATTACCAGATGATGAATACCCATTAACACTAACAACTGGTCGTGTATTATACCATTTCCATACTAAAACAATGACTGGTAAAAATGATGAAATTAATGAAATAGTTCCGGTTAACTTTATTGAAATTAATCAACGTACTGCCGATAAATATGATTTAAGTGATATGCAAGAAGTTATCGTTAAATCACGCCGTGGTGAAACAACGGCGGAAGTTCATATAACTGATAAGATTGGAGACTACACTGTCTTTATGCCGTTCCACTTTGCTGATGGGGCTAACATGTTAACTAATACTGTACTAGATGCAACATGTGATATTCCTGAGCTTAAAGTTGCTGCATGTGAAATTGTAGAGAAAATCTAACAATGAATGTCTCAGCAATCATTTTAGCAGGAGGTAATTCCTCAAGAATGAAATATAATAAAGAATTCATTAAAATTGAAAATGAATTCTTGGTTCATAGACAAATCAAAGAATTATCAACTATCTTTAAAGAAGTAATTGTAGTAAGCAACAATCCTAATCATTATAAAGGACTTAATGTTAAAGTAGTGAGTGATATACTAGTTGGTAATACACCGATAATCGGACTTCATGCTGGACTTGTTCATTCTAGTAATAGATATAATTATTGTATTGCCTGTGATATGGCTTTTATTAATTTTGAATTTATTAATTTTTTAGTAAGTTTAACCAAAGGGCACGATGCATATGTGGCAAAATATAACAACTATATTGAACCTTTTAATGCAATTTACAGCAAAGATATCATCGGAAAAATAGAATCGTTTTTAGAAGATAAAAACTACGGTTTTCAGAGACTGGTCAAGAAGCTAAATACTCATTTCATAAATGAACAGAAAGTTAGTTATTACCAACAAGAAATGGATATGTTTAAGAACATAAATAATGAATCTGATCTACTTGATGATAATTTAAGTGAAACGTCAAATTATCAAAATATGGATGTCAAAAAAGTAATTAACTCTGAAGTTTTTCATGTTAAAGATAAAGTAATAACAGAATATCCATTGTCTCTATACATCAATGGTAATCATTATTCAACAATGATGATGACACCTGATAATATTGAATTCTTAATACTAGGATATTTACATAGTGAGTTTGTAATAAAAGATGTTGATGAAATCAAGGATTTTAAGCTTAATGTTGAAGATCATAGATGCGATATTGCTCTAGATCATAAAATCGAGACAAACAATTCACAAAGACTAAACATTATGTCAACAGCTTGTGGAAATACAAAATTAGTTAAGATTGAAGATAAAGATTTACCTGTCGTTCCTAAGAAACAAACATTTGTATTAAGTAATATCCTAGAAGAAGTTGCAGTATTTAATAAAGAATCAATTTTGTTCAAGGAAACAGGAGGAGTTCATAGTGTCGAACTACTTTACGGCTATAACAAGATGTTATTCGAGGATATCGGAAGACATAATGCAGTTGATAAAGTAATTGGATATCTACTCAAGAACAGTATCAAAAGAGATGATGTCTACCTAGTAACTAGTGGTAGAATATCCTCAGATATTTTACTAAAAGCAGCTTTAATGAATATCAGTTTGATAGTATCTAGAAGTGCACCTACTTCACTTGCTGTTAAACTAGCTAGTAAATTAGGAGTAACAGTTATCGGATTCGCTAGAGGAAATAAATTAAACATCTATACTCATCAAGATAGAATTATAAAGGAGTGATGATTATGAATAATCCAAGAGAAATTAACTTAAAAGAATTCGAGGGAATTATCGAATCTTTTC
>DAOVWR010000057.1 GCA_030636545.1 Mycoplasmatota bacterium | reverse complement strand
ATTGATGAAATAAAGAAAGTCGAAATAGATAGTGTTTTTAACAAAGAAATAGTAATAACTTTAGATACTACTTTACTAGATCTATATGGATTAACACTCACAGATATCTATGGAATACTTTATGCTAATTCTATTAATATTCCTCTAGGTGGTCTTAGCACAATTTATGGGACTATTAGTATTTCAGGGGATTCGACAATTAGTGATATATCAGAACTAGAGAATATGATTATTATCCCTGAAATAATTGGATTATCTCAACAAGTGTTGTTAAGTGATTTAAGCTCTATTGAGTTAATCGACACAAATGAGAAAATTTATGAATTTGATAATGAAAAATCAATTTTCTTAAGTGTTTACTTCCAAACAGATATCGATTTCACTAAAATGGGTGATGAAGTAATAGATACCAAAGAGTTTTATCTCTTAGAAGCAAATGATAACGAGTTAGAAATAAGTGAAATGTTATTTCTTCCAGACTATGTAAACAAACAAATAAATAATGTATTCTATAGTTTATTAATGGCAATTGTCATTGTAATGTTAGTTGTTTTAGTAGGGATAGGTTTTAGAAACAGTTTGCTAATAATAATTACTATTCCATTAGTAATTTTCACTACAATAGCTATTCTTTATCTAGCAGATTATGAACTACATAAGCTTACTATTGTCGGATTAATAATATCCATTGGGATATTAGTAGATAATAGCATTGTAATCACTGAAGGTATTAAAAGGAACCTAGATAGTGGACTATCTAAAATAGATAGTGCTAAAAAGGCAATATTTGATAACAGTGCTCCTGTTCTTAGTTCAACCCTGACAACAATAGCTGCATTTATTGTACTAGTGTTACTACCTGGCTTCTTAGGAGAAATAGTAAGTAGTATGCCACTTACTGTAATAATAGCAATATCACTGAGTTATATAGTTAGTATGATTTTAAGTCCAGTAATTGCGACGATTTTCTTAAAGAAAACACCATTAAAAAAAGTAAATAAAACAACTGTCCATGAAAGAAATATTAGGAAATTGATAGGCGTAACAGTAAGATTTCCATTATTGTGGATCACACTCAGTGTAACAATGCTGATTGGTAGTGTCTATTTTGCATTTGATAGACAAGAGCTAGATTTATACCCAAATGATGAACGTAGTGTTTTGTATATAGATTTCGAAAACAACATCCTTGGAGATTTATTGTCAACAAATAACTTGAAAGAAGAAATCACAGATGTACTAGATCAAAATAGTCATGTCTTATATTACTCAAGTAGCGTTGGAGGGAATCTTCCAAACTTCCATTTCAGTGCAAACTACATAAATGAGCGTCCACATATTGGTAGAATATATATCGACTTTGATTATGATGAGCAAGAGTTATCAGAGTATAAAGTTGAGTTAGAAGAGTTACTCGAAGAAATTGATGCGGCATTAATAACAGTTAATTTACTCGAACTTAGTCCACCAATTGCTCCATTACAGATTACCCTCAAGAGCGATGATATTTCTGCTTTAGATACAGTGAGCAGTGATATATTCGAAGAAATCATTGATTTAGATAGTGTTAAGACATACAACATAACTCAAAACATAAAATCTCCAAAATATATTATTACGTATAATCACGAAGAGATCAGTAATCACTTTTTAACAAAAGCACAAATTGATGAAGTAATTGCCATAAATTTAAACGGACTTGATCTGAATGTATTCAGCTATAATAATGAGACAATTAATATAAGTGTAAACAGTGATGTAACAATTATTGAAGATTTATTAGTCTTAAATGTCTATAGCGAAGTTTTAGACTCTAGTTTTCAACTGAGCACGTTTATTTCAATCGAATCTATCATTGGTTATAGCGTAATTAATCGTTTAGACAATACAGGTGTCAATATTATAGATTTATATTTTGATGACGATTCTAGTTTAGCTGAATTAGAGAAAGATGTTAAAGAAATTGTTGATAGATATGATCTTGGACTGGTTAAAATTAACTATGGTGGAGAAAATGAAATGTTTGAAGAGATTAGTGGTGATTTAATTAGAGCAAGTATTATTGCCTTAATCTTAATTTACATTATTATGTTTGTTCAATTTAATAGTTTTACTAAACCTTTCATTGTTTATCTAACAATCCCGTTAAGTTTTACTGGATCATTCCTCTTCTTAATGTTATTCAATAGTCCAATTACCGCGATGAGTTTAATTGGAATGGTTAGTTTAATTGGGATAACCGTCAACACAGGTATTCTACTAGTAGAGTATATAAGTAGGAATCATCATAATGGTAGTGATGTTAAACAAGCTTGTATTGATGCCGTTTATTTAAGATTCAGACCAATTATGCTTACTAGTTTAACAACAATACTAGGGTTAATACCTTTATTACTTACTGGAGGAGACTTCTTTAAGCCTTTAGCTATTGCTTTTATGGGTGGAGTTGTCACTAGTACTGTATTAACGTTATTCTTAGTTCCTAGTGTATATTATATGATTTATAGGAAACGTGGCCAAAATAAAAAAGTTAGTGATTAACTCACTAACTTTTCTTTTAGTCTTTTGGTAATAATTTTTTTAATCCTTGCTCAATTTTATTTCCGTATTCCAACGATTCATCATATTTAAATATTAGAACGGGGGATTTTCTCATATTAACCCGGTGTGCTAAAGTAGATCTAACAAAAGCTTTTGATCTTTCAATTGCTTTTTTAGCAGCATCTTTTTTTGTGTCTTGGCCAAGAATTGTATAGTAAACAGTTAAGTAACTTAAGTCTCTAGTAAGTCTAACTTCAGTAATTGTGATAAAACCAATTGATTTATCTTTTACATCTCTCATAAAGATTTCCGTTAAAGTTCTTTGAATTGTGGATTCAAGTCTTAAATGTTTTGACACTATCTTTTAACTTCTCTTTCAATTGAAACTTCGAATACATCGCCAACTTTTACATCATTATATTTTTCAATCATAATTCCACATTCATAACCAGATTTAACTTCTTTAACATCATCTTTAAATCGTTTTAATGAAGCCATTTTTCCTTCATAGATTACGATACCTTCACGAAGGATTCTTACTAGTGAATTTCTTTCAATAGTTCCTTCTGTTACATAGCATCCAGCGATAGTTCCAATTTTTGAAATTTTGAAAGTATTTCTAATTTCTGCTTGTCCAGTAACAACTTCTTCATAGACAGGATCTAACATACCAGTTAATGCCAATTCGATATCTTCTAATGCTTTATAAATAATATTATATAGACGGATTTCAATTCCTTTTTCTTTTGCGTGTGCTCTAACTTCTGACATTGGTCTTACATTAAAACCTAAAATAATTGCATTAGAAGCTAAGGCTAATATTACATCTGTTTCAGTTATTGTTCCAACACTTGAACGAATAACATCAATTTTTGTACCTTCAACATCAATTTTATCTAATGAAGCTTTTAATGCTTCAATTGATCCATGAGTATCACCTTTAAGAATTATACGTAACTCTTTTAATTCTCCTTCACTCATTTGTTCAAATAGGTCTTCAAGAGATACAGTTTTACCTACTCCTCTTTCTTTTTCCCATGAACGGTGAGCTCTTTCTTCAGCAATTAATCTTGCTTTTCTTTCATCGGTGAAAACCATAAATGAATCACCTGCAAGAGGAACATCATTTAAGCCAGTAACTTCAACAGCAGCGCTTGGCACAGCACTATTTAGTCTCTTTTCTGTATCATCTGTCATTGCTCTAACTCGACCAAATGTGTTTCCAGCAACTAATACATCACCAATTTTCAAAGTACCGTTTGCTACTAATAAAGTAGCCACAGGTCCTTTACCTTTATCTAGTTTAGATTCAATTACTGCTCCAGTAGCTAATCTGTTTGGATTAGCTTTATATTCATTAATTTCAGCAGTAAGTTGAATCATTTCAAGTAAGTTTTCTACCCCTTCACCTTTAAGAGCTGAAACTTCACAAAAGATTGTGTCTCCTCCCCATTCTTCAGGAACAAGTTCAAACTTCATAAGTTCTTGTTTTACTCTTTCAGGATTAGCTCCTACCATATCCATTTTATTGATTGCGACAATAATCGGAACACCTGCAGCTTTTGAGTGATCAATTGCTTCTCTAGTTTGAGGCATAACACCATCATCAGCAGCAACAACTAAAATAGTAATGTCAGTTACTTTGGCACCACGTGCACGCATTTCAGTGAATGCAGCATGTCCTGGAGTATCGATAAAAGTAATTAATTTACCATTTTTTCTTACTTGGTAAGCTCCAATATGTTGAGTAATTCCACCGGCTTCGCCTTCTGTTACACGAGTATTTCTAATCGTATCTAAAAGTGTAGTTTTCCCATGGTCTACATGACCCATAATCGTAACTACAGGTGGTCTTTCTACTAAGTCTTCTTCCTCATCAGTAATTGTCATTTCCTCAAATCTTGTTAGATCTGTTTTAATTTCATCTTCTAAAGTATAGCCAAAGTCTAATGCGATAACTTCAATAGTTTCACGATCAACACTTTGTGTTTGAGCTGCCATAATACCAAGAACCATTAATTTCTTGATTACTTCAGCTGAGCTAACTCCTAATCCTTCAGCAACATCAGCGATAGTCATATCAGTTTTGTAATATAATATACCATCATTAATGATTACTTTTTCTTGAGGAATGTTTGTTTTTCTTGTATCTTCTTGTTTAGTTTTTTTGATGTTTTTCTTCGCCATCAAAAATCACCTCTTTCTTAGGAATTTAAATATTGTTTAAACTTCTCAATAAATCCCTTATCTGTAACTAAGATTACTTTACGGTTTTCCTTACCAATTGCTTTTGACAGTTCGTCAGTTGTGAATAAATTAATAAGGGATACGTTATAATAATCAGTTTTCTTTATAATTTTATTTTTAATATTTTCACCAGCATCGCTTGCTAAAAATACCAAGCTATGCTCTTTTGTTAATTCTTTTAAGACGAATTCTTCGCCTAATGTAATTTTTCTTGCACGCATTGCTAATCCTAATAGATTAAGTATTCTTTGATTATTCATTTTCAAAAAGATTTAATAATTCATTGTAGATTTCTTCTGGAACACTACCTTCTAAATGACGATCTAATTTCTTTGTTTTTTGAGCTTTTAAAATAACTGTTTTTGTTTTTTTAAGATAAGCTCCACGGCCATTTAGTTTTCCAGTTAAATCAACACTGAAAATACCTTCTTTATTTCTAACAACTCTTATCATTTCTTGCTTAGGAAGTCTTTCATTAGTTATGACACATCTTCTTAAAGGAATTTTATGTTGTTTCACTATCTATCCTACGGTATCTGATTCCTTCTTCTTTAGCTTGAGTAATCGATTTAATTTCAATTTTCCATCCACTTGATTGAGCTGCTAATTTAGCATTTTGTCCTCTAACACCAATAGCGGCAGTTAGATCTTTGTCATTAACTATGACTAATGCTTGTTTTTTCTTTTTATCAGGATTAATTGCGATAATTTTAGCTGGTTCCATAGCGCTAGCGATTAATTCAACAGGCTTAGAAGACCATTTATAAATATCTATTCTTTCACCTTGAAGTGCTTCTAATACTTCTAGTATTCTTGAACCTTTATAACCAACTACTGCTCCAACAGGATCAACATTTGGATCATGTGAATATACTGCGACTTTTGATCTGTCTCCTGGATCTCTTGCGATTCCCATAATTTCAACAGTTCCATCCCCAATTTCTGGACAAACTTGTTCAATAAGTCTCTTAACAAGATTCTTATCAGTTCTTGAGACAAATACTTTAGGTCCTTTAGTCGTCATTTCAACTTTTGTTATATAAACTTTTAAGCGAGCTGATATTCTCATATCATCACTTTTAAGTAATTCTTTTCTTGGTAAACTAGTTTCTAGATTTTGTCCTAAATCTAGAGTAACAAAATCTCTATTTAAGGCAATAATTTCCGTAGTAATCATTTCATTTTCTTTTTCTTTAAAGATATCATATGCTTTTTCTCTTTCAAGTTGTTTTAACCCTTGAGTTAAAATTTGTTTCGCAGATGAAGCAGCAATTCTACCAAAATCTTTGATCTTTTCTTTTACTTTTATAGTGTCACCTAGTTTAGCGCTTTTTCTTCTTTTTTTAGCGTCTGCTAAAGTGATTTCACCTGGGTTTACAACTTCTTCAACAACGATATATTCAGCCGACAACATGATTTCATTTTTATCTTCATTGAAATCAATACGAGCATTTTCTGAAGTATTGTGTACTTTTTTATAGGCATTAAGAATTCCTCTACCCATAATATCTAAAATCTTTTCTTTCTCAAGTCCTTTTTCTAAAGCAATTAATTCTAGTGCTCTAAAGAAATCTTTACTAATCATTTTTTGTTCCTCCTAAAAGATAATTGTTAGTCTTATATAAGACACATCAATATAATCTACTTTAAATGTTTTGTTTTTATATTTTAATTCTAATACTTCATCATTAAAAGATACTAGTTTGCCTACTAATAATTGTTCGATTGTTTTTAGTTCAACTGTCTTACCAATAGCTCTTTTTATCTCTTCACTATTTCTTAATTCTCTTTCAGCACCAGATGATGAAACTTCTAAATTATAAGCTTCAGTAAATGGATCTAAAACATCAAGTTCTTCACTTAATTCACGAGATACTTTTACACAATCATCAATGTCAATAAAAGTATCATTTTCTATTAATACTTTTAAGACATAACCACCATTTTCTTTCTCGTAAATTACATCGTATAAATAGTACCCTAAACCTTCAACAATCTCTTTAAATCTAATCTTAAGTTTTTCCATATCGTCACGCGCCTCCTTTTAACAAAAAAAAGGGTGGGTTTGACCCACTCTCTAACTCATATGCATTTGTATTTTATCATATAAAAAACTAAAAATCAAGTATCTTAAATATTATTTAAATAGTGCATTATAATGCTTCCAGCTACTCCAACATTTAAGCTTTCAACATCATTAGTTCTTATCGTTATATTTTGATATGTTTTATTTAGTAATTTTGTTGATACTCCTTGTCCTTCATTTCCTAGAATAATGGCAACTTGTTTACTCGGCATAACTGTATCTAAAACTACCCCATTAAAACTGGTTCCATAAATTATATAATCAAGATGATTATCAATAAAATCAATTGCCGACATTTCGATAATATTTAAGTTAAACATTGCTCCTTGAGTACTTCTAATTACTTTATCATTATATAAATCGACAGTATTATCTAAAATAACTGTTTTGAAGCCAAAAGCTAGAGCACTTCTAAGTAGTGTTCCTAAATTTCCTGGATCTTGAAGTCCTTCAAGAATTAAGACTTTATCTGATATTTCATTATTATTTAATTTATGACAAACACAAAGAACCCTTTGCGGTGACTTTGTTTTCGCAAGTTTAGCTAGTACTATATCTGTGACATAGACTACATTCTTCCCAGTAAT
>DAOVWR010000043.1 GCA_030636545.1 Mycoplasmatota bacterium | reverse complement strand
TTATTTAAGGTATTTGCACACTTATCTGTCATCTGATAGTATTCTGTATGCATATGATGATCCTCGATTGTCTCCACTTGGACTGGTCTGAATGTACCAAGGCCAACATGGAGAGTTACGTAAACAATTTCAACCTTTTTTTCAGTAATTCTTTTAAGCAAATTTTTAGTGAAATGCAGTCCCGCTGTTGGTGCAGCAGCACTACCTCTAAACTTGTTATATACAGTTTGATATCTGTCTTGGTCAAGTAATTTTTCATGAATATAAGGTGGTAAAGGCATTTCGCCTAACTGGTCAATTATTTCATAAAACACACCGTTATAGATCATTTCAAAATCTCTTAATCCTTCTTCATAGACCTTTATACATTTTGCTTTTAATAGTCCATTACCAAAGATAACTGTAGTACCAACCTTTATTTTACGCGCTTTTTTAACAAGACATTCCCAAACATCATCTTCTCTTTGTTTAAGAAGGAGTATCTCAATTGCAGCTAAAGTATCTTCTTTAAATCCAAATAATCTTGCAGGTATAACAGAGGTATCATTTAATACTAATACATCTCCTTCATTTAAATAATCTATAATATTTAAAAAATGGTCATGTTTTATATTCCCTGTATTTTTATTTATAACTAATAGTCTTGAAGCACTACGATTTTTTAATGGAGTTTGGGCAATTAACTCCTCTGGTAAAACATAATTAAAATCACTTACTTTCATCAAAATAACCTCAAATTATGCTTCTTTTTCAGATGTTTATATGCCTTATCTGTAGCAACTCTTCCTCTTTGAGTACGTTTAATGAAGCCTATTTGTAATAAATATGGTTCATAAACATCTTCTATGGTAGTAGTTTCTTCGCCAATTGATGCGGCTAAACTCTCAACTCCAACAGGCCCGCCATCAAATTTATCGATAATACCTAGTAAATAGGCATGATCTTTAGAATCAAGACCTATTTCATCAATATGTAGTTTTCCTAAAGCTAGTTGGCAGATGTCAAAACTGATGATTCCGTCATTTAGTACATCAGCAAAGTCTCTTACTCTTCTGAATAGTCTATTAACGATTCTCGGTGTACCACGGCTTCTTCTAGCAATTTCAAAGACAGCATCTTTATGAATTTCACACTCGAATATTTTGGCTGTTCTCGTGCAAATTTCCTGTAATTCACTATTACTATAGTATTCCAATTTATGGACAACACCAAATCTATCCCTTAGTGGAGAACTTAAGTCACCATATCTAGTAGTTGCTCCTACTAGTGTAAATGGAGGTAAATCAACTCTAATAGACTTACTTGTAGTGTCTCTTCCAACGATAATATCGATTACAAAATCTTCCATGGCTGGATACAGTATTTCTTCAACAATTCTAGGTAATCTATGAATCTCATCTATAAACAATATGTCGCCTGGTTCTAAGCTAGTTAAAATGACTGCCAAGTCTCCACTTTTTTCAATTGAAGGACCACTTGTCACTTTTATGTTAACTCCTATTTCGTTCGCTATTATATTGGCTAAAGTAGTTTTACCAAGTCCAGGAGGACCGTATAAAAGAACATGATCTAATGCCTCATTTCTATTCTTTGCAGCACGAATAAAGATATCCATCATCTCTTTTACTTTTTCTTGTCCAATATACTCTTTTAAAAACTTGGGTCTTAAAGATAAAATTTCTATGTCTTCTTCAAGAATTTCATTTGTTAGTATTTTCTTTTCCATCCAAAATCACCTCATTAAAATTATACAATAAACCATCTTTATTGCAAAACCATTTTTTACTCTAATGTTAAGTTTTTAACCCATTTAAAGGTAAAGAATCGCCAAAGCAGTAAGACAACCTTAATTACTTCTTCAAGATTTACGATTGCAATTATCAAATACAAAGGTAAGTCAGTATAAATACTTAAGATAAATGCGAGCGGTACACCGACAAGCCATAATGGCCCTACTTCAGCAAGAAATGAGTATAATGTATCTCCACCTGCTCTTAAGGTACCAACAATTTGAATAACATTCACAAACTTTATTACAATATAAAAACTAAATACTTTTAAGATCAGTGACATACTACGAATAACTTCCGCAGATAAATGAGTAAACTGGTTAGCCAGTGGATCACTAAGTACGAATAGAAGAGCTCCTAAAACAAGTCCTGCTACAACTGATAATTTTGTAAACTTAATACCCCATTTTTTTGCTAAATCTAGATTATTTTCACCAAGTTTCTTGCCAATCATAATCGCACAAGCACTACTTAATCCAGACATTAAAGCCCAAATTATGCCCATAACATTATTACTGATAATAATACTTGATAAGTTTTCACCTTTAAAAGCAAATGCTACAAGGTAAAGACTCATTCCTAGTCCCCATGCAGTTTCATTAAGTACTACTGGTAAAGCTTTTTTAAATAGTTTAATTACAAATTCTTTAGTAATATTTTTGTATTCATTAATTCTAATTCTAAATACTTCTTCTTTTGAGAAAAACAGATAACCTATTAAGAAGATTGTTCCTAAAAAGCTTGATGTAGTAGTAGCAATAGCTGCTCCTCTAACACCTAACTCTGGAAATCCCCAATTTCCGTTAATTAATAAGTAGTTAAGCAATGTATTAAGTGCAACAGTACCCATAGCAACATACTGTGGATAGCCAACTTTCTCAACACTTCGCATTAAAATTCCAATTGCAAATGTAATTGTCATAGAAAAATAGGCAAATCCTGCAATTCTTAGATAACTAACACCAAACTCTCTAAATAATGTACTTTTAACTTCCGTATCATAGTGATCAAAAATTCCAACTAAAGCATTTGGAAAGAAAAAAGCGACGATAAAGAATAATAATGAGATAATAGCACCGATTATAATTGATATTATAAATACTTTATGGATATTATCGATTTCTTTACTTCCCCAGTACTGAGCAATAAAGATTGCTAGTCCTGTGAAGAAACCAAATATCATCATAAACAATAAAAATGCAAACTGAGCACCAACACCGACTGCGTCAACTGCTAACTCTCCAAGATTTGATACCATAAACATATCAATAATACTTAGTAGACTAGCCATTAATTGTGCTAAAGCAATTGGTGCGGCAATCTTTATTAATTTCTTATAAAAGAACTTATCTGAATTCTCATCGAGTAATTCAATGTTCATTTATTTTAAATCCTCCAAGAAACTAGTACCATATCGAGCTTTTTTAACTTTAAAGTTTTCACTTATAGTAGCTCCGATATCAGCAAAGGATTCTCTAACCTCTATTTCTCCACCTTTAAGTCCTGGTGAATATACTATCAGTGGTACATATTCTCTAGTATGATCAGATCCTGGGAACGTTGGATCATTTCCGTGATCTGCGGTAATCATTATTAGATCTTCTTCTCCCATTTTTGCCATAAGTTCACCTAGTTGAGCATCAAACTCTTCTAAACAAGCTTTATAACCTACTGGGTCTCTTCTGTGTCCATATAATGCATCAAAGTCAACTAGATTGATATAAGCTAGACCGACAAAATCTTTATCTGCATATTCGATATAGTTTTCCATACCGTGTTTATTTGATTTTTGTTTATAATACTCTGTGATTCCTTCTGAATCATAAATATCAACAATTTTTCCAAATGAAACAACATCATAGCCTACTTCTTTTAAATAAACTAATGTTGTATCTTCAAATGGTTTTAAAGCGTAATCGTGTCTATTAGGTGTTCTTTTGAATTCACCTATTTTATTCCCTAAGTATGGTCTGGCAATAATACGACCAACTTTCCATTCTTCTTTCATTGTTAATTCACGAGCTATTTCACAGGCTTTATAAAGTTCTTCAACACTAATTATTTCTTCATGTGCTGCGATTTGTAATACTGAATCAGCTGATGTATAAACAATTAAATCACCAGTCTTCATTTGGTGTTCACCGTATTCATCTAAGATAACTGTTCCACTACTTGCTTTATTTCCAACGATTTTACGGCCGGTTCTTTTCTCTAATTCTTCGATTAATTCTTTTGGAAATCCTGTATCTGTGAAAGTAATAAATGGTTTCTCAATTTTAAGTCCCATTATTTCCCAATGACCAGTCATTGTGTCTTTTCCAATACTGATTTCACCTAATTTAGAATGATAACCAAGTGGATTAGGATTTGTTGGAACACCAATAATATCAGTAATATTCCCGTATCCTAGTTTTTGCATATTTGGTAGAGTTATTCCATTAGCTGCTTCACTAATATGTTTAATAGTATTAGCCCCTTTATCACCATATGCCTCAGCATCAGGTAATTCACCAGCACCTACACTATCAATTACGATTAAAAATATTCTCTTAAACATTATAATTCCTCCTCTTTTTTTGAACGAGGATGAAATTCCTCGTAAACGCTTTTTAATTGTTTTTTGCTTATATGCGTATATATTTGGGTTGTTGAGATATCCTCATGACCCAGTAATTCTTGCACCATTCTTAAGTTTACACCATTTTCTAATAAGTGCGATGCAAAACTATGTCTTAAGGTGTGTGGACTTATATCTTTGGTTATTCCTGCTTTTATTGCTAGCCTTTTGAGTGTTTTATAAAATCCAACACGACTTATTGGTGATCCACTATTATTAACAAAGACAATGTCTCCCGGAACTTTCTTTAGAAATGGTCTTCCTTTATCAAGATATCTTCTTAAAGAATATCTTCCTTCTTCCCCTAAAGGAACAATTCGTTCTTTATTACCTTTACCCATGACATTCAAGAATCCCATATTTAAATGCAAATCTCCTAGTCTTACACCAATTAACTCAGTAATTCGAAGACCACTACCATAAAGAAGTTCAAGCATGGCTCTATTTCTTAATTCAAGTGGCTCGTCTCCGTTCGCCGCGACCATTAAGGCATCAATTTCTTCAACTGAGAGAACTTGTGGAAGTTTATGTTCTTTTTTAGGTAAACTAATACCTAGAGTAACGTTATTAAAGACAATTTTTTCAAGTAATAGATACTTGTGAAATGATCTAATTGCACTCATTTTTCTAGAAATACTGGATGGTGTGTTATGTTTTCTTTTAAGTCTTCCAATAAAATTACGAATATGTTGTTTTGTAATATTTTCGGGATCTTTAATCACATAATTTTTAACTAAAAAGTCAATATATTCAACTAAATCAGATATATAGGAGCTAATTGAATTAGGACTAAGACCTTTTGTTACTTTTAGATAGTATTCATACTCTTTTAGTAGTCTTTTTAACATCTAATCCCCTCCTAAAATACTGAAAACACAATATTTCCTAGCATTAAACCTTCTCTAGTGAAACATAGTTGATCATTTTCTAATTTTAATAGTTTTTGTGAAACAAAATCATTGATTTCTGGGTACATATTTAACAAATCAATATTATATTTATTATTTATATGGGTTATATTGATCCCATTCATTAATCGTAATCCCATTATTAACTCTTCTCTTAATGGCTCGACTTCATACTCTTCTTTTTGAGAATATCCGTCTTTAGAAAAGCCTTCAGAGTATTTTCTTACATTTCTAATATTAGAGAATCGCTTTCCTTTGTAAAGGGAATGTGATCCACTACCAAGTCCTAAATACTGTTTATTTTGCCAATAAATAAGATTATGTTTTGATTCATAGCCTGGTTTTGAAAAATTACTTATTTCATAGTGATAGAATCCATTTTCTACTAACTTATCTATCACTCTATTATACATTATTGCTTCAAGATCTTCGGTGTTCATGCTTATTTTATTTTGATCAAATAAATAATGTAGTTTTGTCTTCTCTTCAAGTATTAAAGAGTAATACGAAATATGCTTTATTGGTAGATTAACTACTAAGTTAATGTCTTCATTAAGTTCTTCTAGTGTTTGATTGATTAGTGAAAAAATCATATCAACACTAATATTATTAATATCACATTTTAGCAAGTTATCAATGGCTGTAAGTACATCTTTTTTTGAATGAGTTCTTCCCAGAAACAACAAATGAGTTTCATTAAAGGTCTGAACACCAATACTTACTCTGTTTATTCTATATTCCTTAAATAACTGCGCTACTTCTATTGTAATATCATTAGGATTTGTTTCAATTGTAAATTCTTTAAGCGCTGAAACATCAATTAAAGAAGTAATACATTCAAAAAGATCTCTCAACAAGTTAATTGGTAAGCTAGAGGGAGTTCCTCCACCAATATATACTGTCAACAAGTCTTGATATTCATTTTTATGTAACTCTAACTCTTTTATTAACGAAATGATATACTTTTCCTGCTTATTTAAAGAGGCGATTTCCTTATGAAAATCGCAATACGTACACACTTTGTCACAAAAAGGGATATGAATATATAGAGCAGTTAACATAATCTTCACCTCGTCTATAATTTTATCATAAAATCGTTATAAGTGGTTAATTTATTTCAAAATAACAAATAATTAATAAATAATACAATTTTCACTGTTTTCTCACATACTTTACATATCAACTTCACATACAGATATTATAATGAACTTACATTTACAAAGGAGGAAATAAAAATGAGAAAAATTACAATTGTTATTGTATCTTTATTATTAGTACTTACGTTGAGCGGGTGTGAAGAGGCAAGTGAACTTGATTTAACACAAATCGAGAATATAGTTGAAGAATACTGTGTTGAAAACCCAACTAGTGAATTATGTGTCGGAGAAATTGAAGAGGAAATCATCGAAGAAGATATAATCGAGGAAGACATTACCGAAGAAGAATTAAATATTGAAGAAGAATTAGAATTACTCGCAGATCTTACATGGGGAGCTAGTGCTGCGCTTAGTTCTGATACTCTAACAATTGAACAAATGTTACTATATGCGATTCAAGATGAGTATAGTGCTCAAGCAGAATATGATTACATTCTTACAAATTTTGATGTAACTTCACCGTTTTCTAGTATAATTGTCGCTGAGGGAAAACATATTGATATGCTTCTACCATTATTTTATGCATATGATATCGAAGTACCTGAGAATACAGCAGTTGATCATGTAATTGAAATTGAAAGTGTTTATGAAGCTTTTGAAACTGGTGTTTATGCTGAAATTATTAATATCGCAATGTATAATGTTTTCTTAGAATATGATTTACCTGAAGATATAGAGACAATATTTATTTCCTTAAGAGATGCATCAATGAAACATTTAAACGCTTTTGAAAAAAACTTAGCAAGCCTTCAGTAAACTCTGATTAATTATAAAGAAAAAGCCCTAAAATAGGGCTTTTTTACTTGTGTAGTGATTTTATTTGTTTAGTCGTCTAATTTTAAAACTGTTAAGAAAGCTTCTTGTGGTATTTCTACACTTCCGATACTTTTCATTTTCTTTTTACCTTTTTTCTGTTTTTCAAGTAGTTTCTTTTTACGAGTAATATCTCCACCATAACATTTAGCTAAAACATTCTTTCTCATTGCTTTTATTGTGCTTCTAGCAATGATTTTTGTATTGATTGCTGCTTGAATAGGAACTTCAAACATATGTCTTGGGATAATATCTTTTAATTTTTCTGTCATTGCTTTACCTCTGCGGTAAGCAAAATCATTAAATACAATAATACTTAAGGCATCTACTACTTCGTTATTTAGTAAGATGTCCATTTTAACTAATTTACTTTCTTGGTATCCGTAAAATTCATAATCAAATGAGGCATAACCTTTGGAATATGATTTTAACTTATCAAAGAAGTCATAGACGATTTCTAATAATGGCATGTGATAAGTTAATTGAACTCTTGTTTCACTAAGATATTTCATATCTATGAATTTACCACGTTTATATTGACATAACTCCATAATATTACCAACATATTCTTCTGGAGTTAGTACTGTAGCCACAACTAGCGGTTCTTCTATCTTTTCAATCTTTTGGATTGGCGGTAAATCACTGGGATTATCAATTTTTATCATTGTGCGATCTGTTAAATAGATATTATAGATTACACTAGGACTCGTTGCGATTAAAGGAATATTAAATTCTCTTTCAATTCTTTCTTGAATGATTTCCATATGTAATAATCCTAAAAATCCTGTTCTAAAGCCAAATCCTAAAGCTTGTGATGTTTCTGGCTCATATATTAAACTAGCATCATTTAGTTTTAGTTTTCCTAAAGCTTCTCTTAAATCATTATATTGAGCAGAATCAATTGGAAACAAACCACAAAATACCATCGGATTTAGTGTTCGATAACCTGGTAAAGGCGTTTTAGCAGATGGATCAACAAAAGTAACTGTATCTCCTACGCGAATATCTTCAACATTCTTGATTGAAGCTGTTAAGAATCCAACATCTCCTGGTCCTAAATAGTCTCTTTTCTCTTCTTTTGGAGTGAATACACCAACATCGATTACTTCATAAACAGCCTTAGTAGCCATCATCTTAATCATATCACCCTTTTTAATCATTCCTTCAAATACTCTTACACTAGGAATAATTCCACGGTAAGTATCAAAATAAGAGTCAAATATTAATGCTTTTAAAGGAGCTTCGGGGTCGCCAACAGGTGCAGGAACATGTGCTACTATTTGTTCTAAGATGTCTTCAATTCCAATTCCTTCTTTAGCACTAGCTAGGACAGCCTCACTAGCATCAAGACCAATAACCTCTTCAATTTCTTCTTTTACTTTCTCAGGATCAGCACTTGGTAAATCAATTTTATTTATTACAGGTAGTATTTCTAAATCATTATCAAGAGCTAAATAGACGTTAGCTAAAGTCTGTGCTTCGATACCTTGAGCAGCGTCAACTACTAAGACAGCACCTTCACAAGCAGCTAAACTTCTTGACACTTCATAAGTAAAGTCGACATGGCCAGGAGTATCTATCAAATGAAGAGTATACTCTTTTTTATCTTTTGCAGTATATTTTAATTCTACTGCGTTTAGTTTTATTGTAATACCGCGTTCTCTTTCTAAGTCCATAGAATCGAGTAACTGAGCTTTCATCTCTCTACTAGCAATAGCATTAGTAATTTCTAAGATGCGGTCAGCTAAAGTAGATTTTCCATGATCAATATGAGCAATAATCGAGAAATTTCGAATATTCTCTTGTCTTTTTCTAACTATATTATAATCGATTTTTCGACTCATATTAACACCTCCTCTTAGCGCTAATTTATTTTACATTATATTTATAGTTTTTGCAATAAAAAAGACTAATATTGTAAAATAAAACGGCACATTTGCGCCGTTAAACTATTCTTGTGAAAATCATGTTGAAATCATCTGATAATTTATTGT
>DAOVWR010000022.1 GCA_030636545.1 Mycoplasmatota bacterium | reverse complement strand
CTTACTGTCATAAATATGTTTATGCCTAACGGTGTACCTTTTATTAATAGTGGCCAAGAAGTATTTGAAAGACAACCAATGAATACTGGACTTGATTGCTCTGAAAATGAACAATATTCTTTAGACAGAGATGATCCATACAATGGAAAATTAGCATTGTTTGATAAGTATCAATTTCATTATACAAATAATCGTCGTTGGGAGCTTCCTGATATTTTAGATTTCCTTAAACCAATCAGAAAGAAATGGCTTAAACAAATCACTAACAAGAAATCATTTATTCCAATTTATAGTACTGACCACTCAAAGATGTTTATAGGGTTAGCTTACTACAAGAAGAATAAATTGCATAAAAATAATTGTCTGCTAATCTTAGCAAACGGTGATCCATTTAACCAACAAATATTAAAACCTGATATCACTAAGTTAAGATCTGTTTCTAAAAATACGGAAATGATTGGAAAACTCCTTTTCTCAACACATGAGGATCCTCGCAAGTTTACTCAATTTGATAATATTAATACTATTGATCTACATTTAGGTTCAGGAGAAATAAAAATAATTGAGTTTTAAAAAGGTAGAATTTTCTACCTTTTTTTATATCTTGTTGTTTTTCTCTCACCAATTTTAGTTAAATAGTTCATATCAAGTTGTTCTTTAATTATTCTTTCTATGGTACTTTCACTTATATCCGGCAATTTGTCTAACACTTCTCTTTTACTGAAACTGCCTATCACAGTGTCAATATACTCAATAATTCTCTCTCGTTTTGATGACTTAGTTATTACACTACTTGTGAATAACTGATTAAACTCAATATATGATTCAAGTAACAAGGCAAGTGAATATCTAATAAATCCAAAATAGTCTGCTTTATTATCGTGCCAATCTTTTGAAGATTTATTTAACACATCATAATAAGTAGATCCACTTTCGTGAATTTTCTCTTCATAACTTATGTAGTTACAAATATCAAATCCCTGTTTGTTTAGTAGTAAATTTGTAAGTAATCTAGATGTTCGACCATTCCCATCATCAAAAGGATGAATACTTAGGAAATCCAGAATGAAGATTGGAATCAATAGTAATGGTTCTACTAAATCTCTTTTAATTTCTTCATTATATGCTTCGCACATATTAAACATTGCATTTTCAGTATACATTGCTTTTAAAGGTTTAAATATGACTCTTCTATTTCCTAAATAATCAATACTAACTATTACATTATCAGTAGATTTATATTTACCACCAATACCTAAGCTAGTGTAGCGATATATATCCCGATGAAGTTGTAAAACAACACTGCTCTTTATATCAATGTTTTTGTGCTCGTTAGTTATTAAATCAAAAACTTTGGAATACCCCAGCAACTCTTGTTCAACAAGATTACTTGGACTTCTTCCCTCAATAATAACTTCTTTACTCTTCTTATTTGTAGTGAAGATACCTTCAATTTTATTTGAACTAACTGTACTATGTAACTTTGTATGTAATATATATTTATCTAAGCTTTTCGAATTCTTGTTAGTATAGAAAAACTGTTTACCTCTATATTCGTATATCTTTGATATCATCCTATAAATATCTAATGGGACTTGTGCTTTATGCAAAAAGCTGTAATCAAAATGTTTCATTTCATCACTTCCTTATTGCATTATATTATCATATTTAATGCAATAAAACAATAAATAGGGCAATAAAAAAGATAACCAATTAGGTTATCTAGTCTTTGCGAATTTTAAATTCCAAACAATTACACGTTTGAATAAGATATCAAGTATTAAAACTTGTAATGGTAACTTAATAATTAATGTAGCTATTCTAAATGGTAGATCAGCTAACATTCCAGCACCCATAAACAAATATAGTTGATAAGAGTTAATTGAGAAACAGATTACACTAGTAAGTAATACTGTAAAAACAATTCTTACTAATGATAATTCTTTTCTACCAAAAAGCAATATCCCCGGAATTATTCCCCACATCATTGAAGATAAGGTAAATAAATTAAACCCAGTTGCGTAGTTAGGTACCAAGATATTGAACCAATCGACTATTAACCCACTTAATCCACCAATTAATGGACCATACATTATTCCAGCTATCATTAAAGGAATATCATAAAAAGTGAAACGGTATGTTGGTAATGTTAAAACAAAAAACGATTTTAATAAGAAACTCATTGAAATAAGAATCGCAACTCTAGTTAATGATTGCGTTGTAAAAATACTTTTCTTGCCACTTTGCATAATAAAAAACCTCCATAAATTTTATGAGAGGTCCACGAGAAAACATCTAAAAACGATGTAATTTTCAGCGGACGCACTACTTCATCGCCACAAGGGTGTGTTCGTCTATACCCAACTTCCCATGGTATAACACTTAACGCGAAATAGCTACTCTGATTATCTATATTATACTCTATTTATTAATTAATTCAACCATTATGACTATTTGATTAAAAAATCAATTTCTTCTTGATTTGTCTTCTTTAAAAAGACATTAATTTTAGAAAACACTTTACTTCCAATAAAAGAATGTCTTGCTGATAACGGAGATGGATGACTTGATGTTAGAACTAAATGTTTTCTATTAGTTATTAACTTCTTTTTAGCAATAGCGTTATTCCCCCATAAGACAAACACTTTTGGTCTATTATCTTCATTTATTTGTTTAATAATGTTATCCGTAAATATTTCCCAACCTTGTTCTTTATGGCTTAACGGCTTGTTATGTTCAACAGTTAAAATTGTATTTAATAATAATACTCCCTCTTCTGCCCAAGATGTTAATTCACCATGATTAGGAGTATTAATTCCTAAATCACTTCTTACCTCATTATATATATTTCTTAATGATGGTGGAATTCTATTCCCTTTTAAAACACTAAAGGCTAGTCCATGTGCTTGATTAAAATTATGATATGGATCTTGTCCTAAAATAATTACTTTTGTGTTACTAAAAGAACATAACTCAAAAGCATTAAAGATTTCTTCTTTAATCGGGAATATTGCTTTTGTTTTATATTCATTTTTAATGAACTCATCGAGGTTTTTATAGTATCCTTGCTTAAATTGATTATCTAGTATTTCTTTCCAATCATTATTAATCATTTTCATCACCAAATATAGTATAACAAAAAAAGCACTGAAAATTCAGTGCTTTTATAAATTAATTATCTTTTGTTTTTAAGTTGTGCTTGAGCAGCAGAAATAATTGCTACTGGGATTCTAAACGGTGAACAAGATACATAATCAAGTCCTGTATTATGGAAGAATTCAATACTTGTTGGTTCTCCACCATGTTCTCCACAAACACCAACTACGATATTTGGATTAGCTTTTTGAGCTGAAGCAGTTGAGATTTGAACTAATTTCCCAACACCTTTTTGATCTACAGCAGCAAAAGGATCAGAATCTAAAATATTTTTTGCTTTGTAATCTTTTAGGAATTTACCAGCGTCATCACGGCTAAATCCGAATGTCATTTGTGTTAAGTCGTTTGTTCCGAAACTTATGAAATCTGCGATTTCACCAATTTCATCTGAAATTAATGCAGCACGAGGAGTTTCAACCATTGTTCCTACTTTGTAATCTAATTTAATTCCTGATTCAGCAATTAATGCATCAACAGTATTAATAATATATTCTTTTAAGTAAGATAATTCTTTAATAGTTGATACTAATGGTACCATAATTTCTGGCTTCACAACTTTACCTGTCTTAGCAACTGCGATAGCTGCCATAATAATAGCTTTAGTTTGCATTACACTAATTTCTGGATAAGAGACACCAAGTCTACAACCTCTATGACCAAGCATAGGATTGAATTCATGTAAAGTTTCTAATGCTCTATGTAATTTATCTGGAGTAATATTTAATTTTTCGGCAACTTCGTCTACTTCATCTGCTTGTGGTAAGAATTCATGTAGTGGTGGATCTAATAAACGAATACAAACTGTTTTACCTTCCATTGCTGTAAAGATTTCAGTGAAATCTTTTAATTGGTGAGGTAATAATTTTTCAAGTGCAGCTTCTCTATCTTCTAATGTTTCAGCAATAATCATACGACGAACGTCTGTGATTCTTACTTCATCAAAGAACATATGTTCAGTTCTACAAAGTCCAATACCTTCAGCACCAAATTCTAATGCTTGAAGACTATCTCTTTCATTATCAGCGTTAGCTTTAACACCTAAGTGTTTAATTTCTTTAGCCCAAGCTAAGATAGTTTGGAAATCTTCACTAAACTCAGGAGCTTTAGTTTCGATTGTACCAGCATATAAACTACCTGCAGTTCCATCAATACTGAATGGAGAAAGTTCAGGATATTTAACACCATTAATCATTACATAGTTTCCTTCTTCATTAATATCTAATGCACCAACACCTGATACACAACATTTACCCATTCCACGTGCTACTACTGCAGCATGCGATGTCATTCCACCAAGCATAGTAACGAAACCTTCACATAAGATCATACCTTCAATATCTTCTGGTGATGTTTCTTTTCTAAATAATAACAATTTTTCATTACTTTCTTCTTTAAGCTCAGAAGCTCTTTCTGAAGAAAATACGATTTTACCAGTTGCAGCACCAGGACTTGCAGCTAAACCTGTTGTAATAACAGTAGCTTCAGCTAATGCTTTTTCATCAAAGACTGGGTGTAATAATTGATCAACTGCGTTTACATCGATTGAAGCTACCGCTTCTTCTTTAGTTAATAAACCTTCAGCTACCATATCAACAGCAATCTTAATTCCTGCTGCACCAGTTCTTTTACCATTTCTTGTTTGAAGCAAGAATAATGTTCCTTCTTCGATTGTAAATTCAACATCTTGCATATCTCTATAATGAGCTTCAAGACCATCTAAGATAGTAACTAATTCTTGATATATTTCAGGAGATTTTTGAGCGAATTCATCTAATTTTAATGGAGTTCTAATACCAGCAACGATATCTTCGCCTTGAGCATTAAATAAGAATTCTCCAAAGATTTCTTTAACTCCTGATTTAGGATTTCTAGTGAATAATACACCAGTTCCTGAATTTTCACCAGTATTACCAAAGACCATTTGTTGAACACTTACTGCTGTCCCCCAAGAATGATCAATTTTGTTATGATCACGGTAGATTCTAGCACGTGGCGTATCCCATGATTCGAATACTGCATTAACTGCCATTTCTAATTGTGTGAATGGATCAGTTGGGAAATCCTCGCCTGTTTCTTTTTTAACTGTAGCTAAGAAAGATTCAGCAACTACTTTCCAATCTTCTGCAGTCATTTCTAAGTCTGAATCATACCCTTTTTGTTCTTTAACGCCATCAATAACGTCTCCAAATAAATTGTATTCTAAACCTTGAACAACTTCAGCAAACATTTGAATGAATCTTCTGTAGATATCATAAACAAATTTAGGATTACCAGTTTTTTCAATCATACCAGCAACTGCTTCTTCATTTAAACCTAAGTTAAGGATTGTATCCATCATCCCAGGCATTGATACTCTTGCACCACTTCTTACAGAAAGTAATAAAGGATCAGTATTGCTACCAAATTCCTTTTTAGTTTCTTTTTCAAGTTTAGCAATATAAACTCTCATATCAGAAAGTAACTCTTTTGAGTTCTTTCCTCCGTTTTTGTAGTAATCAGTACACATTTCAGTAGTAATAGTGAACCCTGACGGTACAGGAACACCCATTGTTTTCATTTCTGATAAGTTAGCACCTTTTCCACCTAGTAAATTCTTTTGTTCTTTAGTACCCTCACCAAACATATAAATTCTTTTCATGATCTGTCACCTTTCTATATATATATATTTTTTCTAAAAAGTCCGAAATAATTATATCATTTATATTTTGCATTTTCAACTAATACAACCCTAAAAATCACCTAAAAAAGCGTTTACATTATATAAATTCATTTAAAAAAAGACAAGTCCGAAGACTTGTCTATTTTGCTACTTTAATAAACGATCCATCTGGATTAGGATGATCACTTAAATATTCCATAATTGGATTATAGTGTTCATCTTTCCCCGGTTTACAGTCGGATAACTTTTCAACTTCTCCGTCCATTATACCTTCAGCAAATCCTGCACATCCAGGGTACCCACAAGCACCGCAGTTTATACCAGGAAGAAGGTTTGTTACTGTGTCAATTCTTTCATCAATTTCAACTTTAAATAATTCTGCTGAATAAGCAAGACCTAGTCCTAAAAGCAATCCCATAACTGCTAATGTAATTAACGCTGTCATATTATATTCACTCCCTACTTCTTGTACGAACAAGTAAAATTATGACATGCTGTGCAAGTTGCTGCATCAGTGAGATCTCGACACTCTTCAGGGATTGGTACTTTCTTATTCAAGGCATAAGTTCCAACATAAACAAGAACTAAAGTTCCGATTACGATGATAGGCACCAACATTAGATAATACCTGCTAGTCCTAAGAATGCTAAACTCATAATACCTGCTACTACTAAGCTGATTGGAACACCTTTCCAAGCAGCAGGCACATTGCTTGCATCTAATTTTTCTCTAATTGATGAAAATGCAAAGATGATTAATCCAAATCCAAGTCCGGTTCCAACTGCTGTTGAAACAGCGATGAATAAACCTTCCCAGTAAGGCATAGTTTCAGTCCATATATTTGTAATATTTCCTTCACTAACACCAAGTATTGCACAGTTTGTTGTAATTAATGGTAAATAGATTCCTAAACTTTTATATAGTGATTTACTAGTTTTTTTAATAAACATTTCAACAAATTGTACTAAACTTGCGATTACTAAGATAAACGCAATTGTTGAAATATAAGGTATACCATATTGATACAATACTAAATCATATAGTGTATACGTCACAGCTGATGATATTACCATAACGAATAATACCGCTGCACTCATTCCTATTGCTGCACTACTTTTTTTACTAACTCCCAGGAATGGACATATTCCTAAGAACTGACTTAAGATAACATTATTAATCAGCATGGCTGAAATAATTGCTGTTGCGAATATTGTAAAACTCATTATTTACCACCTGCCTTTGCTAATTTTAGTGCTGCTAGTTTTTTCTTTTCTAAAGCAATTCTTTTTTTCTCAGCGATCATTTCCATTTTAGCAATTGCTAGTTTACGATCAACTCTTGATTTCTTAAATTGGAAAACAGCTAAGATAATTCCCAGTGCGATAAACGCTCCAGGAGCGAGAGTAAATACTTTAATTCCATAATCAGAGATATGGAAGTTTGCATTAAATAAATTAATAATCATATCTAAACTAACCAATGTAATTGGTGCTTCACCAATTGGTAAATATACACCAAACATAATTCCACCTGTTGCTAAGAATTCTCTTAAAATTCCAATAAATACTAGTCCTAGTGTAAATCCTAGTCCCATTCCAAGTCCATCAATTGCGCTATCAATTACTTTGTTTTTAGAAGCAAAAGCTTCAGCGCGACCTAAGATTAAACAGTTAACTACGATTAACGGTAAGAAGACACCTAATGCATCATATAAATCGATTGCGTAAGCTTCAGTTAACATTTTAACAACAGTTACGAAAGTTGCGATAATAACGATATAAGAAGGTGTTCTAACATCATGGGGAATCCATTTTTTAACTAAACTAACGACAATGTTACTACTTGTTAAAACAAATACAACAAGTAATCCCATTCCTAAACTTGTTTCAAATGTAGTTGTAACAGCAAGCGCAGGACACATTCCAAGTAGAAAGACAAATATTGGGTTTTCTTTAAAGAATCCCTTTAAGAAATTTTCTTTTTTAGTCATCTTTATTCACCCCTACTTTCTAAGTAATATGTACTCGCAGTTTCAATTATCTCTACGACTGAAGTATATGTGTAGGTTGCACCTGTTTTTTCATCAATCATGATATCATCAGCATCTTGTCCGCTGAAGTTATCAAGATATTTTGCTTTAATTGTTTGAACAAATGTTGGTGTGTTAGTAGTTGATGATATAACAGCATTAGAGATTACTCCGTCAACCGTAATACCGACAAGTACTGTGACTTCACCATAATTGTTCTTATCGGTTGCTTTGTAAATATAGCCGATAATATCACCATTTATATCATAAATAGTAACTTCTTGATCTATATCATTATCTAAATCTATTGTATCAAATGTAATTACATCATCTTCTTCAAGACTAAATAACTCTTTATAATAACTAATTTCACGATCAATCTTATTTTGAGCAATTGTTTCTTCTGTAAGTTCATTAACTCCATAGATTATTATTCCACTTAGTGCCCCAATAATAACTAACACTAAAGCTATTTTTAATTTATCCAACATAACTAACACCTACAATCGTAACTAATATAGTTACTAAGACAACAATTAAAAAGATAATCTTCTGTTTTTTTGTTATTTGTTGGTTTGTCCATTTGTGATAATCAAATGTAGTAACAAACATATTCATAATTAGAATACTAAATACTACTCCTTCAGGGTAAGCTCCAAATACTCTAATAAAGAATGTTAATACTCCTAGTGCAAATCCAAAATAGATTCGGCCACCTTTGGTAATCGGTGAGGTTATTGGATCAGTTGCCATAAATATTGCTCCAAACAATAAGCCACCACCAAGTACGTGGAATATTGGGTACCAAACACCAAGTCCTTTATATAACGCTACTACCGTAGCAAGTAATGCTACAGTTCCAACATAAGCTAGTGGAATTCTAACTTCAAAACTCGTTCTAAACGCTAAATATACTCCACCTAATATTATTAATATTGCACTCATTTCTCCAATACTACCAGGAATACCAATTCCTGTGAAAAGATTCATTAATGAGAAATTCTCGAGTACTGCAATATTAAAGACATCATTATTTAACATGGTTAATGCAGTAGATCCAGCAACAGCATCAATATCATAACTCATCATTGTTCCAAAACTAACAAAGATGAATACTCGTCCTAATGCAGCCGGATTAAAGACATTTTGTCCCATTCCACCGAAGATTAATTTACCAAAGAAGACACCAAACATCGCTCCAATGATAACAACAAACCAAGGTGTATTATCAGGTAATGTAAGTGCGTATATTAAGCCACTTGTAATTACACTGAAATTATATAATGTATAACTTTTATTTTTTAATTTAAATTTATCCCCATCTAGTTTATCAACTAGTTGGTAATATAAATATTCAGTAACTGCCATTGATAAAATACTTAATGCAATTATTATAAGAGCTGTCATTCCATATTTATAAATTGCAAATCCAGTAACTGGTAATAAGGCAATTGTAACGTCACGCATCATTCTTGTTACATTTGCTTTTGGTCTTCTTAAATAAGGACTAGTTTTCCTTATTATTTTTGGTAATGTATTTTCCATATTATCACCCAAGCTTGATTTTAGCTTTACGAACGTAATCAGTTACATGGATTTTACTTGTACAAACATAAGCACAAAGTCCACACTCAATACATTTAAAAGCTTCAAGCCCTTTCATTACTTCTTTATCATTTCTTTTGACAGCATTCATTATTTGAACTGGTTCTAAATGAGCTGGGCAGCTATATACACAACTACCACATCTAACACAAGGTTCTTCTTTATAATCAACATTTTTCAAGACAATAACCGATGTTGTTGTTTTTGAAACAATAACATCATCACTAACCGTTGATGTCCCCATCATTGGGCCACCCATTATAACTAATAACTCACCAGCGTTTTCAATATATCCATCACATAAAGCAATTAACTCCTTAACACTAGTTCCAACTCTTAATCTAATATTTTGAGGGAATTTAATAGCATCTCCAGTCATTGTGAAATAGCGTTTAATAACAGGCATGTTATGCTTAATCGCATCAAATACACCAACTGCAGTTGAAACATTAAAACCAATCACTCCATATTTCATTGGTAATTCACCGTGAGGTATCTCAATTCCAAGAGCCCATCTAAATACTTCTATTTCCCAACCTTGGGGGTAATGGTTTCCTAGTTTTGCAACTTTTACATTGAGCTCTGGAAATCTTACTCTAAGGACTTGAGTTAATACTTGAAATAATGGATCCTTTTCTGATTTAATTGCAATTATCGCATTATCACATTTTAATGCTTGCATAATATATTTTAATCCTGTTACTACTCTACCAGGATGTTCTAGTATTAAACGATAATCACTACTTAAATATGGTTCACATTCAACAGCATTAATAACGACTGTGTTAATTTTCTCTTTTGTTGCTAATTTAATGTAAGTAGGAAACCCACTTCCACCAAGACCAACAAGTGATTTTTCTTTAACAATTTCAACCATGTCTTCTTGAGTTAACGCTGCAATCTCTTCATCTGTGCGATCATATATCAAATTATGAAGAATGTCTTTATGATCATTAACGATTTCAACACAGTCTACTTTGCGACCTGTACGATGAAACTTCTTACTAATTTTTCCGATAGTTCCACTAATTGTAGCGTGAACAGGTTGCTCAAAGAACCCACCGTGTCTTACTCCAATTTGTTCACCTACATCGACATGATCTCCTTCTTTAACAGTTAAATCATATGTTTTACATCGACCATTTTGCAGGTGAATAAAAACACTTGGGGGATTTAAGTATCTTAAAGTTGGTAAAGCTTTTGTAAGTGCTTTATAATCTCTAACTTTCCTTGATTTTTTAATCATGTAATCACGTCCTCTTAATTTTGTAAGGTAATTCTATATGTTTTTAATTAGTTCTAACACTTCTTCTTTTATATATCTATTTTTCTTTTTAGAAAATCTTAAACTAATATCTTTTACCGCGATATATATTTTAAGTTTTGGTTCAGTACCACTAGGTCTTAAGACAAACCAAGATCCATCACTCATTGTAAATTTTAAAACATTTGATTTAGGCAAATCAATTATTTCTTTATTACCATCAATATATCTGATACTTTCTAAATAATCATCAACCTGAATTACTTGATTACCAATAATTCTTTTGGGATGATTATTTCTAAAGTAATTCATAATCTCTTTAATTCTGTTTTCACCTTCAACACCTTCAAGGGCGATGTTAGCTAAATCTTCAAAGTAATATCCATATTCTTTATATAAGAATAGTAAATAATCATATAATGATTTTCCACCAAGTTTACCAATATTAGCTATTTCACTAATTAAGAGTAATGCTTGAATTGAGTCTTTGTCCCTAACAAAGTCTTTAACAACGTATCCATAACTTTCTTCATAGCCAAACATAAACTCATAATCTGTATCTTCAATTAGTTTTGCTTGTTCACCAATGAACTTGAATCCTGTTAGAGTGCTTTTCACTTCCATTCCGAAGTGCTTTGCAATAGTTGCTCCAAACTCACTAGTTACTACGGTATTATAAACCATCCCTTTTTTAGGAAGCGTTCCTAATTCTTTTCTTGTTCTTAGGATGTAATCTAACATTATTGCTCCTGTTTGATTTCCTGTTAGTAAGATGTATTTGTTATTATGTAAACAAGCAACCCCAAGGCGATCAGCATCTGGGTCTGTTGCGATTAATAAATCAGCACGATGTTCTTTACCGTATCGGATCGCATATTCAAATGCTTCTTTGTTTTCAGGGTTAGGTGATACTACTGTGCTAAAATTAGGATCAGGTACCATTTGTTCTTTTACAGGAACAACATCAAATCCATTATTTCTTAATGCTCTTACACCAATATCAGCACTTGTTCCATGCAGTGGTGTAAAAACTATTTTTATTTTCTTATCAACATCTTTACGAAGTTGAACTGTATCAACAAGTTTTAAATATTCTTCATCTATTTCTTTTCCGATGATTTCAATTAATCCTTTGCTGACAGCTTTTTTATATTCGATATACTCAATCTTGAAAATATCTTCAACTGAGTTGACATGTTCAATTACTTGATCAGCATATTTAGGAACTAACTGACAACCATCTTCATCGTAAATTTTATAACCATTATATTTTGGTGGGTTATGTGAAGCAGTAACAACGATTCCACCTATTGCATTTAAATGTCTGACTGCAAATGATAATTCTGGAGTTGGTCTTAAACTTTCGAAAATATAAGATTTTATTCCAAAACTAGCAAGTACACTAGCGCTTTCTTTCGCAAACTCAACACTTTTATTACGGTTATCATGAGCAATTACTACTCCTCTTGATACATCGTTTTTATATAACAGTGATAAATATTTTCCAAATCCGTAATTTGCTTTTCTGATAGTATAAGTATTCATTCTATTTATTCCTGCGCCGATAATCCCGCGCATTCCACCAGTTCCGAATTCTAAACTTTTATAAAAAGCATCTTCTTTTTCTTCTTCATTCATAGCTTTTAATTCCTTTAAAAACTCAATATTTAAGTCCTTAACAGCCATCCATTTTTGATATTCTAGTTCGTACATCAAATATGCACCTCTTTCATGAAAAATCTAATACTTATTATAATATAAAAAGACTACTTTTTCAACGCAAAATAGTCTTTTTTATAGATAAGCGAGGTCTTATATTATAAATAAGAGGTCTCTATTACAAAAATAGATATTGTCTACATATTTGTATTTTACATAATCATCTTGCATATAATGCCGCAGGAATTAAGAATGTCCAAGGGGCTGTGATGATTGCCATTGATAATGCCACTCTAAATACAACTGTTTCACTAATTGGTAACCTTTTGAATAAGAACTTATTAAAATAGAAAATTAAGACTCCTGTTAAGCCAATCACCACAAAATGGACAATAATAGATAATGGGTTATCCCAAATACGGAAATAATTAATTGTCGGTTCGTATAATCCATAAAGAACTATTAAAATTGTCATTCCGATTATATCTGCTGAAAACCCAAGTCCAAAACTTTTTAAGATTGTTTTCTTTACTGTCGAACTTTCTAACATTGGATAGCTATAATTAAGTTTCAATACACTGATAATAATTACAGCATCAATAATCAGATTACCGATAATTGCTACTATTATATATGGTGGTATAAGTAGCATAATAAAAAAAGGAAAAATAAGATTGTAAAATTTGATAGTATTTTTTTCCATAAAAAAATCCTCCTAGTAATTGAGAGACACATTAGTTTATCCCCGATAGTTTTAAATATATATTTTATTATAACATAAAAATGTTAGTAAATGACTTCTAATTATCTAACGTGCTAGAGTCCTAAAATACAGACCACTAAAATACAATTATTCCCCTATAATGCCAATTTCTGTCAACTCAGAGCATGTAAACAGATTTAATTTATTCGCTTCAACAATATTATAATAACTCTCTTTATATAGGAACCTATACATATATTTATCTCGTGACCCAACTAGACAAGAATCATCATCATTTCCAATACCGTACGCCTCCAATGTAAAACTCATGTCAGAATCTATATCTGTTCTTTTAAAGATTGAATACTCATCACTTTCAAAAATAACATGAAATAATTCTATTTGAGGATTTTCCATAGGAATTGCTTCTTCCTTACTACATGATGTCAAAATAATCATGAAGACAAAAAATACTAATACAATAAAAATCTTTTTCATAACATCATCTCCTTCTCATAATTTTACCATAAAAAAAGAAGCCAGTAAATGACTTCTACACTGATGTTGCGGTGTTGGAGAGCTAAGATGCAATTATAATACACTAATTATATAATAGAAACTAATCTAATTCCGCTATTATTTTGAATAGTTTAATACAATACTCACATGCACAATAGTCAACACTGAGTGAAATCTACATATTGAATAGTGTAATTAATCAAACAATCATATGAATTATTTAAAGACTATATTATAATAAATTTTGAGATGAGGTGTACTATGAAAATCAAAATTGCCGGCAATCAAGAAGAAAAAAATAAAGTTTCCATATCATTAGAAAATAACAAGTTCGAAATTGTTGATTCAGATGAAGACTATATTTTAATTAAATCAAGTTCGCCAAACTCTTCAATTATAGGAAAACTAGGGGATGAAATATTCTTAGTTGATCCTTTAAAAGTGATGTATTTTGAAAGTGATGGTAATGATATATTATGTATATCAAGAGATAGAACATGCTATGTAAGAGAAAAGTTATATCAAATTGAATTACTATTACATGAGAAAAAGTTTATTAGAATTTCCAGATCTCATGTCATTAATACAAAAATGATTCATTCGATAAAAGCAACTAGCAATATGAAATTTAATATTAAAATGGAAAACGGAAATTTAGTCACAGTAACAAGATCATATTACCACCAATTTAAAGAATATTTTAGAATTTAGGAGGAGATAAGTATGAAGAATTGGAAGAATTTTATTATTGTTTATATCTATATAATTGTAGTTGGTATTGTTTATATCTTAACTACATATAATATTAATATCTTAATATACTCAACACTTTTACTAGTACTTTATTTTATTTTAGTCGTTGGATACAATTATTTATATAACAATTATATAAATAAGAAACTAAAAGGAATTGAAGTTTTTGGTTATTATCCAGAATATAAAAAAGTATTTTATGTATTAAATAGTTTTTTATTAGCTTGGTTTATTTTATTAGCAATAGCAATCTATCCAATATTTAATTATGATGAGGGAATCTTCTATGAAATCAACTTAGGAGGAAGTAATATTGAAGATATAGATTTTAAGAATCTAGTAGATGAAATTCTTATAGTTACAAATTCAACTGATGGTAATATATATCGAAATTATTCAACTGAAATTTCATTTGATAAAGATGGTGAAATAACCTGGATTTCTTTAGATTTTTATATCGTTACAGGAACTGACATTAAGTACTATAGAAGCTATTATATGGATGATAAGTTTACTATACATGAAAAAACAGGACATACTCGAGATTTTGAAATGATGGATAGCTTAATTATTTTAAATAATTGGATTATAGGGCTAGAGGATATTTCAATTGATGAAATTATCAATTACTATGGAGACAATACTGATATTAGTTATTACTATATCCGAATGCCACATAGTATTGATCTATATTCATGGATTATATATGTTGAAGATGGAGATGCTATTATTGAATATGATAGTTTAGGAGAAGAGTTTACTACATATGATTCAACAAGTGCATTTGATAAAGATGCTTACTATGTCTATCAAGCTTCGGTAGTATATTTATTCTCTGATGAATCCAAAAAATATAGTGATGAAGAGATTAGTTTTATATATCCAATTGAATAACATATAAATATTAACACAAAAAAAGAAGCTAAAAAATAGCTTCTTTTACTTTATAAAATGGCAAGGGTGACAGGATTAGAACCCCTACTAAACGTGTTGGAGATCTAAAATACCACAAATATCTTTCTATAAATGATTGTCTTTAAGACTTAATCCTTCATTTTCCTTATATAATTATTATATATGGTAAATGCTTTAATCCCTATTAAGGAACCAAGAAAGTCTATTAACACATCATATATTTGTCCTGCTCTACCCGAAACAAATATTTGGTGTATTTCATCTGTAATAGCGTATAAAAAACTGATTAATAGAGCTAATGCAAAATTAAAACTTTGTTTTTGTTCATTATGATTCAATGCGTTCAATAATAAAACTCCTAGTACTAAATATATTGTAAAGTGAGCTAGATTTCTAATAATTGCATGTAGAGTTTCAAAACTTAAATTAGGAAAAATGCTATTCAATAGCAGATAATTCCAGTTTGTGAAACCAGTGCTTAATAAGTCTGAGTCTTCAGCTGATTGTGCAGATAATAAATATATAACTACCATCCAAATAATCACTAAGACCCAAGATAAATTCTTTTTGTAATTCATCACACATCACCACATTTCTATTGTATTTTAACACAAAAAAAGAAGCCAGTAAATGACTTCTAAATTGTCTCAATGGTGTTGGAGACCTGTAATGCAGATAATTTAGTTTTTAAAAAAACTATCAAGGCATTAAAATTATAGGAAATCCAATATTCTCCCAAACAGGATTAAATCTTCCTTGAGCTCCCAAAATGGTTACACTTGTGAATTGATTGAAAGCAAATGCATCATCTCCTATTGTTATTACACTACTTGGAATTATAATACTTGTTAATTGATTGTAAATAAATGCATTATCTCCTATTGTTGTTACACTATCTCCTAATGTTACACTTGTTAATTGATTATGATAAAATGCAGCAGCATCTATTGTTGTTACGCTATTTGGAATTACAATACTTGTTAATTGATTCTGACCAAATGCATAATATCCTATTGTTGTTAGACTACTTCCTAATGTTAAGCTTGTTAT
>DAOVWR010000039.1 GCA_030636545.1 Mycoplasmatota bacterium | reverse complement strand
GTTGTATAAGGGGCCGGTTTTTTATTGTTTTTTTCGGCCTAAAGTACTGGTCAATTCCCGGTTTCAAAAAATAGATGATATCAGCATATTGAGTGGAAAACCGGTTTATGTCTTTTCCGCTATTGCCGGGCCGGAGCAATTTAAAAATATGCTGATCGAAATCGGGGCGAAGGTGATAAAAGTCCGCACTTATCCTGATCATTATTATTACACGCCGTCAGATTTTGAACAGATTAGAAACGAATATCAGGCTCTAAACTGTCAGTACCTGATAACGACCGAGAAAGATTTGGTTAAAATAGATACGCCGTTTTTCAAAGAATTGAGTTTGGTTGGTGTCGGTCTGGATGGAGAATTAAGTAATGCAAAAACCTTTGCTGAGAAACTAAATCAGTTTATTGACATCAAAATTTAAAATGGTTATATTTAACACCTGAATCGCGGGGTGGAGCAGTCTGGTAGCTCGTTGGGCTCATAACCCAAAGGTCGTAGGTTCAAATCCTTCCCCCGCAACCATGGTCCCGTGGTGTAGCGGTTAACATGCCTGACTGTCACTCAGGAGATCGCGAGTTCGATTCTCGTCGGGACCGCCATTTTATGGCTCGGTAGCTCAGTCGGTAGAGCAATGGACTGAAAATCCATGTGTCGACGGTTCAATTCCGCCCCGAGCCACCATCAATGACTTAGATAAGCCTTTTTAAGGCTTTTTTATTTGCTAAATTTTACAGGCTACATAACCTTGTGTAGAGACACGGATAGTTTTGAATATTTACTTCATCATTCATATATGAGTATATCTATTATCACTACTACAATATGCTTATAGTTAACTAACAACTGAGAGTTGATTGTAAAATATTTTTTATTATACTATCATTAAATTAAGAGTAGATATAGTAGGAATGAAAAGCATTAAAAAATGGAAAAAAATGAATAAGGTGAAATTATGAGAAAAGTATTTGTTATACTATTGATATCAGTTTTGTCGATAACTTTGGCAGGATGCAAGAAAACTGTTGAAAAAGACGCAGTTGTTAACTTTGAGAATACTCTCAAAGTTCTTACAATTGGAAACAGCTTCGGTATTGATGCTAATGAATATTTATATAAAATAGCTGATGACTATGGTGTTGATGAAATTATTTTAGGCATATTATATATTCCAGGTGCATCTTTAGAAACACACGTAGATAGTTTTACAGAAGATTTAACAAATTATATTTATTATAAGAATACTGACGACAAATGGACTTGTATAATCTCTATAAAATTAGTTGAGGGTTTAATAGACGAAGATTGGGATATAATTACATTACAGCAAGTAAGTTCTTATAGTGGAGTGCAAGAAAAATATAACGAAAATTTGACGTCTTTATTAGATATAATTGATAGTAATAAAATAAATCAAAATTCACAAGTTGTATGGCATATGACATGGGCATATCAAGAAAACAGTACACATTCAGGATTTGGCTACTACAGCAATAATCAAATGACTATGTATGAGGCAATTACTGATGCAACTCAAGCTAAAATTGATACAAGAGACGATATTGATTATGTTATTCCAACAGGAACAACAATTCAAAACCTACGTACCAGTTATATTGGTGATAACCTAACAGTTGATGGATACCATTTATCAATAGATAAGGGAAGGTTTGCAGCAGCATTAACTTGGTTTAGTAAAATCACAGGATTACCAATTGATGGAATTACTTATAAGCCCGATGGAGTAACCGAACAAGATTTATTGAATATTAAAGAAGCTGTAAATAATGCGATCGCTAGTCCATACACAGTAACTAACTCTTCTTTTCTAGTAGATAATGATGAATAACTCAAAATTCAATTTGTACAGATCAAATATAATTCTTTCATCTTCTTCATCTAAAAAGTACAACAAGCCTTTTTAAGGCTTTTTTTATTTACGTATTTAATTATGTTATATAATCTTGTGTAGACACACTGACACCAGCTGACATGAATACTCTTTCCGACTTTTACCTGTTACGAATTGATGATTTTTCCATAATAAGTTTCAGTTAAAAATGATACATCGGGGAGTCTGTTTCAATGGAACACTTTTTGAGCTGTATCACAAATAAATGAATACTAAAAAGAGACAACAATTATTGTCTCTTTTATATTGAAACAAGAAATCTATTTCTTTGTGAATCCAGAATTAATTAGAAGTTGTTCTGCTTCTTTATGGGTCGAGTAATGTATTTTTTTAGACTTACATAGTTCTTTTATCTTTGCTATAACTTCCGCCTTTGAACCAAGAAACTTGCTAGCTAGATATTCAACTTCATGTTTTTCTGAACAATTAAAAAATTTATTGTCGCTTGCCATTTTCTAAACTCCCCCTCTCTATTATAATTCTTATCAATTTTAGTATAGCATATTAATTAAATCGAAATAAGGAAATATATATTTTCTTTTGGAAGAGGAAGAGCCGTTTTTCAATTTTTAGGATTTTTTAGTTGTTATTATTTTTTTTAAAATAGAGAGAATATAACAATGTACGGGTACTATTTATTGGGGTGATAAAATGAAAGAAGATGCACTTGCATATTATAGTAAGCCTAAGGATTATCTAAGATTTATTGAGGGATTAAATATTTATAATGAATGGAAGATTCTAAAAGGATCTATGAACACAAGAGGAGAAGCAATAAGACATAAATCTTATGCTATTAAGTTAAGAAAAATGTTTAGTGATAAAAAAGCTTTTAGAAGGGAAGCCTCTATAAGTGAGACTGTTTCTTGGCTAGACAGTTTTGTTATGATGACAAGGACCCTTGATGTGCTAAAAAGGAATAATTCCCGTGAAGAGTACGAAAAGATTGAGATATATTTTGAATATATTATTAAAATGTCAAAGAAGATGAGAATTGATTTTATTATTAGATATGAAACTAACTTACTGCTTCTTGAAGTAAGAATGGTAGATAATTTTACTAAACTTAAAGGTACCTGGACAAAAAAGAAAAGTGAGTTATTAATTTATAAAGAATTAATGTATAACTATATTGGTAGTGATATAAAAATCCTTACATATGCCTTGATCACACTTCATGAATATGAAAGAAGAGAGAAAATGCATAAGCATATAAAATATAATAACAATCAAGCTGAATATCTTGCTGAGTATATTCATAAGTTTATGATTAAAAACAGATGAAAGCTTTGAATATAAAAGTATTTTATCACCTTTCAATTTGTGATATAATAGTGACAGGTGATTAGAATGAATAAGATAAAATATTCTTTTCAAATGTTTCTTAAAAGTTTGATTAAGTTTTATTTTTTTAGGGTATACAAGGTAAGGTATGTTATGAAAGATTTCGATCCGAAAAGAAGTGGACCATATTTTTTGATTGGAAATCACGTACTTCCTCTTGATGCCTTTTTTAGTAGTTTTGCTATTAAGGGATATGGTATCCCTGTTGCTAGCTCATTCGTATTTATGAACTTTTGGCGAAGACTAGCTTTGAAGAATTTGATTGATACTATAGTTAAAAGAAAAGGACAATCAGATATAATAACAATCAGGGATATTAGAAGACACACAAAACAAGGACATATAATTCAAATATACCCGTCTGGTAATACTTCTTATTACGGGGATTCAACAGAGTCTGTCTATTCAACTGCTAAACTATTTAAATTAGAGAAGATTGATGTAATTTGCGCTAAAACAATGGGTGGATATTTTGCGAAACCACGATGGCGAAATAATAGAGCTAAAAAAGCTTATCTAGAAATTGAGATATTTACATTATTTAAAGGAGAAGAATTGAAAGAAATGTCAGTTGAAGAAATCTTTGAGAAAATGCACGGCTCTTATTATCAAAATGATTATACATGGAATAGAGAAAGAAAAATTGAATATAAAGGTAAGAATCTTTTAGAAGGGTCACACATGGTAATATATGCTTGTCCTGAATGTAATGCTATTAATCATATGAACTCAAAAGGTGATTCCATATATTGTGAAAAATGCGGCACGAAAGGGACTATTAATAAATATGGGTTTATTGATGGAACTAAGTTTGATAATTTTGTTGATTGGGGTAGCTTTCAGGAAAATCTGTTGAAACAAAATATTAACAATAGATATGAATTTGAAATAAAAGTTAATAAACTGGACTTATCAAATTTTAAAAGAATATCATTTGGAACAGGGAAATTAGTTTATGAAAAGGGAATTTTCAGTATTAAAAACAATAAAATAGATTGGAATTTTGATATTAACAAAATGACTAGTATGGTATATACTGAGAGAGATGAATTTTCTTTTGATTATAATGATGAAACATATATGTTTATTACAGAAAAACCGAAATTACTTTTAGATATAACTAACTATAAAAAGGAGGATTTAGATAATGTTTGATTTAGTAGAAAATTGGGGTTTTATTAATTACTTTATTTACATTGGGTTACTACTATTTATTGCAAAAATAATTAAGGAAAAGGTCCCTTTCTTAAATAGGGTTATTATTCCTACAGCTTTAATTGCAGGATTTATTGGATTGCTTTTAGCAGATGGATTCTTAGGGATTATACCTCTTAATCTATATGATGGTGATAGTGTGGATGGATTGGTAATGCTAAACAGAGATGGTATTTTACGTGATATTGTTTACCATTCTTTAGCAATAGGGTTCATAGCTTTATCACTTAAAAGATCAGATAATAAAACAACCAAAAAGATTTGGTCTACAGGTATGATTATTGTAATAATCTATTTATTACAAGCAATTATTGGAACAGGAGTTGTATTATTATTCTTTAAAGATATATTTTTAGGAGCAGGACTATTATTGCCGCTAGGATTTGGACAAGGACCTGGTTTAGCGACCAGTATTGGAGCTGGGTATGCTGAAGGTGTTGGAGTTTTGATTGATGGAGCTGCACTTGGTGCAACAATTGCTTCAGTTGGATTTTTAGTTGGGGGTATTTTAGGGGTTATTGCTCTAAATTACTTAGCTAGAAAACACAATATAGTGGTTAATAAATTTCATTCTGAAAAATCTAATATTAAAGAAACATTTGAATTTGAAACAATTAAAGAACTAAGAGTTTTTGATGCTTTGACAACTCAAGTGGTTATTATCTTTGTTATTTATGGAGCTGTATACTTAACATTAGTTCTTCTTGAAATATATATATTACCAACAATGGGAGACTTAGGAGAAACATTTAGTGGAGTATTCCATGGTTTCAATTTCTTGATTGGTATATTATATGCGTTACTGTTTAGAAAAATATTGAATTCTTTTGAAAAGAAAGGTAAGAACATTAATTTCCTTACTAATAATTATATTTTATCTAATATTAGTTCAATTGCATTTAACTTCTTAATTACTGCCGCAGTATTAACAATAACTATTACAGCAATCAAAGAGTATTATTTACTTGTAATAGTAATGGCAACTGCTGCAAGTATACTTACTTTTATGGCAATTCATTTCTTGGTTAAAAATACTTATGATAAGAAATATTATGTTGAATATTTCTTAGGATTGTTTGGTATGTTAACAGGTACTGCATCTACTGGTCTTGCTCTCTTAAAAGGAGTAGATCCTGAATTTAATTCTCCAGTTGCTGAGGAAATGGTACTAGGAAGTGGTACGGCAATATCTATGGCATTACCATTATTTGCTTTATTAATGTTCCCAGGATTGGCAATAACAACTGGTAATTCTATATATGTTTTATTGGTATTTTTGGTTCCCGCAATATATCTACTCATTCTTGTAGGAATATTGTTATTCGTAAATAGAAACACAAATAAATAATTAAGTAAGAGAGATGATATCATCTCTCTTTTTAGTGAGATTACATTACAGTGGCGGTTTGATATATAAAACAATATGTGATATTATTTTCATACAAAGCAATTTACTTCAAGTAACTAGCAGGGGAGAGAATTATGAAATTTTTTATAACAAATGATACAGGAAGAAAATTAGCATTATTTGAGTATAAAGAAGGAACAGATGTATGCGATGATTGTAATTCAATAGTTATCCAAAAGGGATCATTCATGAGTAAACACACAGTTTGTCTTAACAGATGGTATGATTGCAAATGGATTGATGACGCAAGAGAAATAGCGATATCTAAAGGTATTGTAGAAGATTTTGATGATGATTTTTATGTTTTTGTTAAGGAATTATCCTGCGAATCTCCTATAAAAGCTGCTTCAGTAGTTTTGGGTCATATTGAAACAGATGCCTGGGATATAATAGTGAATGAAGAAGGAAAGACATTAAGGGAAATTTTTAGATAAGATGAAATGATATCAATTTGATATCATTTTTTACTTAATAATATTGTAAAAACAAAATTATATATTAAAAACTATGTTAGAATATAACTGAACGAAAAAATAGAAATATAAATTATATAGTTATAAAAAAATAAGAGGTGTAGTTAATGATTATTTTACTTACAAATGATGATGGAATAAAATCTGAGAAATTACTTTATGCAAAAGAGATATTGAAAAAGTATGGAACTGTTTATACGGTAGCTCCACTATTAGAACAAAGTGCAAAAGGAATGGCACTGACAATAGGTGGATTTCATTATAATAAAGTTGATGAATTTACATATAGTGTTGAAGGTACTCCTGTAGATTGTGTTAATTTCTCATTAGGTGGATTAAATCTAAGACCAGATCTTGTAGTATCTGGAATAAATGATGGATATAATTTAGGATTTGATACTAAATATTCAGGAACACTAGGAGCATGTTTTCAAGCTCAATATTTTGGATTTGCAACAATTGCTTTTTCATCAGATCGTAAAGGGATTAAAATGGTTAAAAAAGAATTTGAAAAAAGTCTGAAGTATATATTAGACAATAGCCTTCAATCAAGTGAATATACTTTGAATGTAAATTTCCCAAGAGAAAGTATTAAAGAACCAAAAGGTGTAATCCATACAGAACTATTTTATCAAGAATATGAATATAGACCAGAAATGATAAATGGAAAATATATACCCAACAGAAGGATAGTAAGAACAGAAGAATTGCCAAAAGATTCTGACGCATATGCTTTTAGAAAAGGATATACATCTATATCAAAACTACATATTTAAATAATCTACTATCCGTAGATTATTTTTTTATAAAAATATTCTAGTTCGTGATAACCGCTTAGTATAACCAAATAAAGCTAACTCTACTTTAAGTAGAGTTTGTCTTTGGTTTATCTACAGAAAGTATAGTTGTATATGTTTGACAAAATGGCTATACCATGGTATTATTACTGTAGAAAGGGTGATTGTATGAATGTTATATTAATAGGCAAGTATATTAAGATATTGAGAACTAAGAGAGGATTGACTCAAGGGGAATTAGCCGCTCATTTAAATGTTACAGATAAGGCTGTTTCGAAATGGGAGTCAGGAAAAGGACTTCCAGAAATAGAAAGTTTATTGAATTTAGCGGACTTTTTCAATGTTACTGTTGATGATTTACTGAGAGCGAAACAAGAGAGTAATTCACACACAGAGTTTCTATACATATTAGATGCGTCAGGATCTATGTATGGATTAACAGATGATGTAATTGGTGGATTCAATGCTTTCTTAAAAGAACAGACACGTTTAAAAGATTCTGCCTACTTGACGACTGTTTTATTTAATAGTGAGGTTTCTACTATCTATCAATCTAAAGACATTTCTTCGATTATGCCAATGGATAGAAGTATTTATAGAGCCTCTGGATCTACTTCTTTACTTGATGCGATCGGATCTTCAGTTCTTAGTCTTAGTGAAAGAGCAAAAACTACCAAAGTAATGGTTATCATTATGACTGATGGATATGAAAACTCTAGTAGACTATTCTCGAGATCTAAAATCAAGAGAATCATAAATATGAAAACAGATGATGGATGGGAATTTATTTTTGCTGGAGCTAATATTGATGTTGATAAGGTAAGTGAAAGTATTGGTATTAGAAAGAATCGCAGAGTTCAATATAAATCAAATCCTGAAAGTACAAGAAATACTTGGAAACGTATGAGTGACTTATCACTAAACTATCGAACAACAGGAAATGTGAAAATTGAAGATGATTAAGAAATACTTTGTTATTAGTGATATCCATGGATATTATAATGAAATGATTACAGCGCTTAATAAGAATGGATATGACAGTAAAAATGAGAAGCATCATTTAATAGTTATAGGTGATATGTTTGATAGAGGAGCACAATCAAAAGAGGTCCTTGAGTATCTCTACAAATTAAACAAAGAACAAAAAGCATCAGTAATATTGGGGAATCATGATAATTTTCTAATAGAATTATTAGATGGAGAATATTTTAAAGCTATTTTTAATATTAGACATAATGGTACTGGGAAAACTATAACTAGTTTACTAGGTATTGAAAACACCCGTGTATCTGAATTAGAAGATGTTAGAAAGCAAATCATCAGTAAATATCCATATCTATATAATTGGTTAAAATCATTACCATTATATTTAGAGATTAGTGATTATATATTTGTTCACGGGGGGATTGACGGAAGTAATAGCGATTGGAAACAAAAGCCAGCGAAAGAATTCTTTTGGTCTAGACAAAAATCATTAGAGCCAGTAAAAGGAAAGACAATGGTTGTGGGGCATTCTAGAGTTGCAACTATTAGATATCCAAAAGCAAATTACAAATCGCTATTTATAAGTAATCCAGAAGCATTTAACATCTTATATGATAATGACAAAATATTTATTGATGCATTTGTTGAAATTAGTAAAACCATAAATGTATTAGTAATAGAAACTTAATAAAAGACGTTCAAAATTGAGCGTCTTTTATTACTTTAGCTCTATAAAGTGATAGCGATTACATCAAACTGCCAGTTTTGTTTTGAGCTTTTCATATTTCTTTGATATAATTGAGTTGATGTGTTAAATGCTATTAATTATTTTACTTAAAGAGGAGAGATCTTATGAAGAAGATATTATCTGGAAATGAAGCAGTTGCTAGAGGAGTTTATGAAGCAGGAGTTCATTTTGCTTCAGCATATCCTGGAACTCCTAGTACTGAAATATTACAAAATATATCAATGTATAAAGAGATAATTGCAGAATGGGCTTCTAATGAAAAAGTTGCTCTTGAAACTGTAATTGGTGCAAGTATTGCTGGTGGTAGAAGTTTTGCTTCGATGAAACATGTTGGAGTAAATGTAGCTGCAGATCCTCTATTCACATTTGCTTATACCGGAGTTACCGGAGGATGTGTTTTAGTTACAGCAGATGAGCCAGGAATGCACTCAAGCCAAAACGAACAAGATAATAGAAGTTTTGCGAAATTTGCAAAAATTCCAATGATGGAACCTGCTAATAGCCAAGAATCAAAAGATATGATAGTCGATGCTTATAATTTGAGTGAAGAATATGACAGTATCGTATTATTTAGAATGACAACTCGTGTTTGTCATTCCAAAGGTATGGTAGAACTTGGAGAAAGAACTGAAGTAGACTTAATACCTTATGAAAAGAAATTTGATAAGTATGTATCAGTACCTGCGATTGGAAGAAAACTAAGACATACTGTTGAAGAAAGAACAAATAGACTAAAAAAATATACTGAAACTTCTAAATGGAATTATGAAATTGATAACAACTCTAAGATTGGTGTTATTAGTTCTGGAATAAGTTTTGAATATGCTAAAGAAGCATTCGGAGATACAGCTTCTTATTTGAAACTAGGATTTACTTACCCTCTACCATCGAAACTAATTTCTGATTTTTGTGATAAATATGACAAAGTTTATGTTATCGAAGAAAATGATCCATATATTGAAGAATTTGTAAAAATAATAGGTAAAGAATGTACAGGAAAAGACTTATTCCCATATACTGGAGAAATGACTCCTGATGTAATAAAAAGACATGCTTTAAGTGAAAATATTGAAGGTGTTGAAATTAATGAAGAATTATTTGTAGGGAGACCTCCAACATTTTGTAGTGGGTGTCCACACAGAGGATTTGTCTATGAACTGGGGAAAAAGCGTAAACAAATAGTCGTCGCAGGTGATATTGGTTGCTACAGTTTAGCTGTTGGAGAACCATATAATCTAATGGATTGGCTAGTATGTATGGGAGCTTCACTAAGCAGTGGACATGGTGCACAAAAGATTTTAGATTTAGACCCTAATAATAAAAAAAGAGTTATCTCAATATTAGGAGATTCGACTTTCTTCCATACAGGAATCAACTCACTAATTAATACT
>DAOVWR010000037.1 GCA_030636545.1 Mycoplasmatota bacterium | reverse complement strand
GAGCATCATTTATTATCAATTTTGATGGAGCATTCACAGTTTTCCATAAGATATTTTTTACAAATGATGATTGGCTTCTGTATAACACAGATGTTTTAATAATTCTGTTACCACAAAACTTTTGGATGATAAGTGGAATAATTATTTTAGTGTTATTTTCTTTGTCACTCGGACTAATCTATTTTCTAAATGAGAAACTAAATAATAAAAGGAATTCCTAACTTAGGAATTCCTTTTATTTGTTACATAACTGCTCATTACAACTACTACACTTTAAAACATCATTAGAAATCGAATAAAATCGTTCTGGGTGTATTTGGTGCTGATATTCCCACACTATAAATATAATAATACCGAGTAGTACAAGTGATACAGTATAGATGTTTGGAATAAATATCAATATATAGAATTTCATAAAACGATCCCAGTTAGTTATTCTACAAGTGTAACAACATGTATTTTTTAAGAGAAAATTTTTGAAAGGGCACCAAACTAGTATACAGAAATAGTCAGCAATATTAATAAATAGAAATAATAGGTATAGATGTATTTCCTCGAAAACATCAAATGATAAGTAAATAATACCTAAAATAGTTAAAACACCAAAATAAAGGATAAAAGTTAGTAGCGCTCGCTTGTTACTGCTTTGTTTAATATTCAAGAGAGAATCCTTGTTATAACTAATATTTTGATCTTGTTCTATTAATAAATGTTTCTTTGAAGGAATATAGTTATGTAAAGAAGGAAATAATACAATTAAACTATCAACAATAAAGTAAACAAACATAATAGGAAATATATAATTTAAGAGAATTGGTAAATGATTATTAAAAAATACAACAAAAACTACTGATATAAGTAAAAAATCAGCTGATAAAGCAAATTTAAGTTTAGTTTTTATCATAATCTCACCTATAATTATTATAACATACAAAAAGTAAGTGTTTACATTATGAGAAAAATCTACTAAAATTGTATATATGAATAATTTGAGCATAAATAATAATATGCCACATAAAAGACATAATAATTGTCTATTTTTTTACTAAGAAGGAGAATATGATGGAAAATCTTAAAGGAACCGATGTAGAATTATATGAAGCAATACAACTTGAACAGAAAAGACAATCTTCTCACATTGAGTTAATTGCTAGTGAAAATTTTGTTTCTAAATCTGTTTTAGAGGCACAAGGTAGTGTTTTAACTAATAAGTATGCAGAAGGATACCCTGGTAGAAGATACTATGGTGGATGTGAATTTGTTGATATAGTTGAAAACTTGGCAAGATCTAGAGTTAAAGAGTTATTTAATGTAAAATATGCCAACGTACAAGCTCACTCAGGTTCAACTGCTAATATGGGAGCATACAGAGCGATAATTAAGCACGGAGACACAGTTTTAGGAATGAGTTTAAGTCATGGTGGACATTTAACTCATGGACATCCAATGAACTTTAGTGGAATTGATTATAAATTTGTAAGTTATGGAGTAGATGATGTTACTGAACAAATTGATTATGATGAGTTAGAAAAAATAGCATTAGAAACTAAACCTAATTTAATTGTAGCTGGAGCTAGTGCTTACCCGAGAAAAATTGATTTCAAAAGAATGCGTGAAATAGCAGATTTAGTTGGCGCTAAGTTAATGGTTGATATGGCACATATCGCTGGATTAGTGGCTGCAGGGCTTCATCAAAATCCTTGTGAATACGCAGATGTTATTACGTCTACTACACATAAAACATTAAGAGGACCACGTGGAGGATTAATTTTAACAAATAATTTTACATTATATAAAGAAATTAACAAAGTTATTTTCCCTGGTATACAAGGTGGACCTTTAATGCATGTTATTGCAGCAAAAGCTGTAGCATTTAAAGAAGCTCTTTCACCAGAATTTAAAGAATACCAAAAACAAGTAGTTGTTAATGCAGCAGAGCTTGCATTACAGTTAAAGGAATTAGGATTTAAAGTTGTATCAGGTGGAACGGATAATCATTTAATCTTATTAGAAGTAAAATCTTTGACAGGATTAACAGGAAAAGATGCTGAAAAATTACTTGATAAAGTACACATAACTACTAATAAAAATACCGTACCCAATGATACGGAAAAACCTTTCATCACTAGTGGTATAAGACTTGGTACGCCCGCTATTACGACGCGCGGCTTCAAAAAAGCAGATATGAAAATAATTGCGGAATGTCTATATAAAACACTAATGAATTCGGAAAATGAAGAAGTATTAGAAGAAGTTAAAAATACAGTAAAAGGATTAACAGATAAATATCCATTAAATTATTAATGCAGATATACTCTAATCACAAAGGAGTGATTTTATGAGAGTAGCAGTAATTAAAAGCAATGGGTATATTGATAAAAAAATTGAGAGAATATTAATGTTTAATGAAATCAATGGAGATTTTATATCAAAATTTACACGAAACTCTCTTAAAATGTATGATACAGTTATTTTTACATACAAAAATAATATACCTAATTTACCAAAAGTATTAGAATCAGTCGTTTTAGAACAAAAAATCTTTGTAGTATATGTGAATAATACATTATCTACAGGACAATTTTACAATGTTTTGAATAATCTGTATTTTAGTGTAATTAGTGAACAAAATTTAGATATAGAATTGTTATCTATCTTAAATAATTCACTAAAATATATTAAAGAAATTAACTACTATAAGGCTGAAAATGAGTTATTAAAAGACAAACTAGACACATCAAAATTAGTGAATAAAGCTAAAATAGTACTAATATCTAAAGGCCTTAGTGAAGCCGATGCTCACAAGTTTATTCAAAGAACTGCGATGGATTTAAGATTTTCAAAAAAACAAACTGCAAACCTTATCATAGATAATAAGATTGACATTTAAAATGTAGTTATCTATAATTAAGCTAGTGGACAATGGAGTCTAACAAAAAACATATAATAAAAAACAATGGTGTCTATGCTTAAACGCATAAAGGCACCATTTTTATTTTATTAAAAGGAGATAACATGGCTAAGTATACAAGCGAAGAAATTTTAAAAAATGCAAAAGAAGAAAATGTGAAGTATATTCGATTAATGTTTACTGATATTCATGGTGTTATTAAGAATGTTGAAATACCAGCTCGTATTTTAGGCAAGGCACTTAATAATGAGATAATGTTTGATGGATCTTCAATTGATGGATTTGTACGTATCCAAGAGGCGGATATGTATTTAAGACCTGATTTTGATTCATGGTTAATCTTATCTTGGGAACAAACAACATACGGTAAGGTAGCTAGATTAATATGCGATATCTATTTACCAAACGGGGAACCATTTTTAGGGGATCCAAGATATGTGTTAAAAAGAAATTTAGCGAAAATGCATAAATTAGGATTTAAATCTTTTAATATTGGTGTTGAACCTGAGTTTTTCTTGTTTAAATTAGATGATAAAGGAGAACCCACGTTAGAGTTTAATGATAATGGTGGATACTTTGACTTGGCACCGCTTGATGGAGCCGAGGATTGTCGTAGAGATATAGTGCTAGAACTAGAGAAAATAGGCTTTAATATGGAAGCATCTCATCATGAAGTAGCACCCGGACAACACGAAATCAATTTTATGTTTGAAAATGCTCTTGAAGCATGTGATAGTTTACAAACATTTAAGCTTGTAGTTAAAAATATTGCGATAAGACATGGATTGCATGCGACATTTATGCCAAAACCGATTGCGGAAATAAATGGATCAGGAATGCATACAAACTGTTCATTAACTGATTTAGATGGAAAAAACGCTTTTAATGATCCAAATGGAGAGATTGGATTAAGCAGCGTAGCATTACAATGGATAGCGGGAATAATGAATAATGCAAGAGCGTTCACAGCTATTACAAATCCTATCGTAAATTCATATAAACGATTAGTACCTGGTTATGAAGCACCTTGCTATATTTCTTGGAGTGATGCAAATCGTTCATCTATGATTAGAATTCCTGCAAAAAGAGGTAAAGCAACACGTACTGAGATTAGAAGTGTAGACCCTTCTACAAACCCATATTTAGCGATGTCAGCGATTTTAGCTAGTGGATTAGAAGGTATTGAAAAGAATTTAGAATGTAAAGAGCGTGTTTATATGAATCTTTACGACTTATCAAGAAAAGATAGAGAAGCAATGGGAATAGAAAATCTTCCTGAAAATTTAAAAGATGCCGTAAAAGAATTAGCAAATAGCGAAATCATTAAAGAAGCATTAGGAGATCATATATTTGATAGATATATTGTCGCAAAACAAAAAGAATGGGATGATTACCGTAAAAGTGTTTCTGAATGGGAAATAAATAAATATTTAAAAGTAATATAAAAAAAGAGCCAATCGGCTCTTTTATTTTGCTTCATTTATAAGATTCTGAAGATCTTTTTTATCAAATTTGTATTTTGAATTACAGAAATGACATGTTGTTTCGATTTTTCCATCTTCTTTTTTTACTTCTTCAAGTTGAAGTTTTCCCAGAGATATTAATCCCTTTTCAAATTTTTCTCTTGAACAAGTGCAATAATAGTTTAAGTCTAATTTTTGTAAGAATTGATAACTATTACCTGTTATTTCATTCATAATATCTTCTGGAGTATAACCTTTTTGAACCATTTCACTAACTGGCATTATATTTTTGAGAGTTTCTTCTATTTCTTTAAGAGTTTCTTCTTTACATCCAGGCATTACCTGTAAGATAAAGCCGCCACTGCTTAATATTTTATTATCATCATTTACTAATACACCTAATCCTACTGCACTAGGTATTTGTTCACTTACTGTGAAATAATAGGCAAAATCTTCAGCTATTTCACCTGTTTGAATTTTTGCTGAGCTAGTAAACATATTTCTAATTTTCAAATCCTTTGTCACGTGAATAAAGCCATTTCCAACTGCTTGTCCAACATTTAATTTTCCACTATTGTATTGTAGAAAAACATGAGGATTAGAAACATATCCCCTAACCTCTCCATAACTTGTAGTAGTAGCTACTATTTCACCAATCGGGCCATCCCCAACAACTCTAATTGTCAGTTCTTGATCTTCGCTATACATTGCACCCATAATTACTGAGTTAGTAAGTAATCTACCAAGAGCGGCAGCACTTGTTGGCCATAAATCATGTATTTCTTGAGCATGAGCTACTAAATTAGTAGTTACTGCGGTATAAATACGTACTGTTCCATTGAATCCGTAAGCTTTAATTAAATAATCTTTCATAAATATCACCAAAAACATTATATCACTAAAGATGTTAAAAATATATTAAACACATTGCATTTATCTAAAATTTTGATTACAATATAAAGTGCTAAAATAAAGGAAGTGCATAAGATGTTTAAAATCGGAAATATTGAAATTAAGAATAAAATAGTTATAGCTCCTATGGCAGGAGTTTCAAATATTGCCTTTCGTACCATTATGAAAGAATTTGGTGCGGGGCTTGTTTATGCGGAAATGGTAAGTGATAGAGCATTAAACTACCGAAACGAAAAAACAATGAAAATGATTAAAGTAGTACCAGAGGAAAGACCTTTATCGATGCAGGTTTTTGGTGGAGATAAAGACAGTATTGTAAGAGGCGCTATTATCATTGATCAAGAATCTGATTGTGATATTATTGATATAAACATGGGATGTCCTGTTTCTAAAGTAGTAAAAAGTGATGCAGGAGCAAAATTATTATTGAATCCTAATAAGATTTATGAAATCGTAAAAGCAGTTGTTGAAAGTGTCAAGAAACCAGTAACAGTTAAAATGAGAACTGGTTGGGATTCAAATACAATCTTTGCTGTAGAAATAGCTAAATTATGCGAAAAAGCCGGAGCAAAAGCAATCGCAGTTCATGGTAGAACTAGAGTTCAAATGTATACTGGAGAAGCTGATTGGGAAACAATAAGACAAGTAAAAGAAGCAGTAAATATTCCAGTAATTGGTAATGGAGATGTTCTAACTCCTGAAGATGCAGAAAGAATGATTAAAGAAACTAATTGTGATGCTGTAATGATAGGTAGAGGTGTTTTAGGAAATCCCTGGCTTGTTAAACAAACAATAGAATACTTAGAAACAGGAAAATATCAAAAAGATATTCCTTATCAAGAAAAAATTAAACATTTAATCGATCATATGAATAAACTAATTGATTTAAAAGGTGAAAAAATAGCATTATTAGAAATGAGAAGTCACGCAGCTTGGTATGTAAAAGGGCTAAGAGGAGCCACTCATGTTAAAAGAAGGATATCTCATTTAAAAACAAAAAAAGAACTTATAGAATTGTTTGATGAATATATTGAATATTTAGATAAGGATTAAAATTTAAGTGCAAAAAAACACTGTTTCCAGTTTCTGGAAGACAGTGTTTTTATAATACAAGTAATTATCAATTGTTTTATGCTATTTAATATAACTTGTATATTTTGATTTTGTTCTTTGATCTAGTTCGAGTTCTAGCAAAGTCCCTTCATTAGTGTGCTTTTGGCTTATAATATGATTGTGTTCATTGAAATATGATACTAATTCACCTTCAGTATATGGAATTAGAAGTGATACTAGCTCATAATCTTTAAATAATTCTCTTTCAATAATATTTATGACTTTTCTAATTCCTTCTGTTTCTAACAAAGAAACGATTACACTCGGGTAATGAAGAGGTTTAATTTCTTTGTTTATTAAATCATATTTGTTATAGATGTATATTACCGGAATATCATGAACACCAATTTCTTCAAGGGTTTTATTAGTAACTTCTATTTGTTTTTCATAAAATTCATTACTCGTATCAACAACATGAACTAAGAAATCAGCTTCTGTGATCTCTTCAAGAGTAGATTTAAATGATTCTACAAGATTATGAGGTAAATTTGAAACAAATCCAACTGTATCAGTCGCAATAAACTCTTTATTATTATTGAGAATAATGTGTCTAGTAGATGTTTCAAGAGTCGCAAAAAGCATGTCTTCAACATACACTTGCTTATCAATATCTCTATGAGTAAAATCTATTAAAGCGTTTAAGAGAGTGGATTTACCAGCATTTGTATATCCAACAATAGCTATTTTCTTGATGCTTGATTTAGTTCTGTTTCTTCTTTGTATTTTTCGAGCTTTCACTATTTCAATTAATTCTTTTTTTAGTCTTGAACGTTCTGACATGATACGTCTTCTATCTAGTTCTAATTTCTTTTCACCAGGACCACGAGACCCAATTCCACCTTGTTGCCTTCCAAGAGATTCGGCTAATCCTGATAATCTAGGTAACATATACTCTAGTTGAGCTATTTCTACTTGAAGCATTGCTTCTTTAGTTTTTGCTCTTGAGGCAAAAATATCAAGTATTAACAATGTTCTGTCAATAACTCTTACTCCAATTTCCTTTTCTAAGTTCCTTATCTGTGATCCAGATAACTCATTATTAAAAATAACAATATCGGCATCGAGATTTTCAACAAATGTTCTAATTTCTAGTACTTTTCCAGAGCCAATATAAAATTTTGCGGAAATTTTATTTAAAGCTTGAGTAATTGAGTATAAAACCTCAATTTCTCGTGCCAATGCAAGGCTTTCTAATTCTTCCATATAGTAATTAATTAGACCATCACTATATAAATTTGCGCCAACTAGTATTGCTTTGTACATAAAACCACCTCTTTAGCTGTATTATATCATAGATTATAAGTAGTGAAACAATAAAAAAAGCGCTGTTTAGCGCTTTTTTAAAGTCCACATTTTAATTGTGCATTACAATTTGTACAAGTATGACATCCACCTAAGTTTTCAACAGTACCTTCAAGACATATTGGACAAATATCTCCAACATCTACACCAATATTACGGTCTTGTCTATCAGATCTTAAACCTTTTGTTTTAGATTGGGGCTTAGGTTCTTTTTTCTCTTCATCTAAAATAACACCTAATTCCTCAATATCTACTTGTTTAGGAGATGTAATTTTTTCATCTTCCTCTTTAGATAAGGTAAGAACTTGAGAATCTCTACTTCCGTCTACATATACAGTTCCACCTTTAGCTCCACCTTTATATAATCTCATATATACTTGTTCAACTTCTTCAACAGTATAACCCTTTGGAGCATTAACTGTCTTAGAAATAGATGAATCTACCCAGTTTTGAATAGCACATTGGAAATCAACATGTTCTTCAGGAGGGAGTTCCATTGCGCTTATAAATATATCAGGTAAAGTGCTTTTGGTATAACCTGGATATACTTTTAAATATTCATCTACAATTGGAGCATTAACTTCAATAAATTTACCTAACCTACCACTACGGTAATAAGTAAATGCGAAATATGGCTCTAGTCCAGTTGAGACTCCTACCATTGTACCAGTAGATCCTGTCGGTGCGATAGTTAATAGGTGTGAATTTCTTATTCCATATTTTAAAATATTATTTCTAATGTATTCAGGTAGTTTTTTCATATAGCCACTTTCAATGAACTGTTCTCTACTACCAAATTCTTCTAAGAATGGGAAAGATCCCTTTTCTTTAGCGATTTCAATTGATGCTTCATAAGCATTTGTAGCCATAAAACTAAATAATTCATCAACTAATTTCAATCCTTCAGGAGATCCATAACGTTTATTACACCAAATAAGCAAATCGTGTAATCCCATTATTCCAAGCCCTATACGACGTTCTCCTAAAGCTTGATATTTGTTATCATCTAGGAAATAAGTTGTTTTATCAATTACATTATCTTGCATCTTAATTGCTGTTTTAATCGTTTTTTCAAGTTTAGACCAATCTACATCGGCTTTTTTCTTATCTACCATATTAGCAAGGTTTATAGCTGCTAGGTTGCAAACTGAGTAAGGGGCAAGAGGTTGTTCTCCACAAGGATTAGTACAAACAACTTTTTGTCCATATCCTTTAGCATTTGTCATTTCATTGGCGTTATCAATAAAGAATATTCCTGGTTCTGCGGAATATGTAGCGCAAATATTGATTAGATTCCAAAGTTCTTTTGCTCGTAATGTATGATATGTTTTAACACGGAAGCCCATTCTTTCCCATTCTCTAACATCTCCAACATGCATCCATTGATCATCATAGGCTTGTTTTTCATCGCCTTTATATGTATCAACGTCAGGAAATCTTAGATCATAATCTAAATCTGAAGTAACTGCTTCCATAAATTCTTTAGTAATAGCAACAGAAATATTAGCTCCTGATAAGAATTCGGAGTTATTCACCTGATAATGCCCACCTTTGTTGATTCTTTCGAATGCTGAATCGACAATTTCTTTAGTAAATATACCTGGATTAATATTTGCTTGTTCTAAAATATACTCATTTATTTGAATTTCTGATTCACTTAACGGAACAAATTTCAATTTTGCTTTTGCAGCAGCAACAATTGAAGGTTCTTTAATAGTATCAATTAAGAATTGAAGAATTTTTGGATTTTGCATTTTAGAAATAATAAATTGAACAATATCAGGGTGCCAATCAGATAGCATTATCATTTGCGCACCTCTTCGAGACCCACCTTGTTCAACTAAATGTGTTAATTCTGATAAATCATGTAGCCAACTAACTGCTCCACTTGATTTACCGTTAACGCCTTTAGCTAATGAGTTTTTAGGACGTAATGAAGATCCGTTTGTCCCAACTCCACCACCACGACTCATAATTTCCATTACTTGTTTACGGTGATCACTTATTCCACCTCTTGAATCATGAATAAAAGGCATAACAAAACAATTGAAATATGTAACATTAGTATTGCTCCCAGCACCAAATAAGACTCTTCCTGCTGGAACCAAGTTTAAAGTAGATACTTCATCATAAAAATCTTTTATTGTTTGCTCATCTTCATCTTCACCAAGATGATGAGCTAATCTTTTAGCAATTTGTTCAAAATATAACTCTAAAGGCTTATCAATAATTCTTTTTGATCGTCTAATACAACCAAAAGAATCAGCATCTTCAGCAGTTCCAAGATATTCTTCTTCAAGCTTAATAATTACATAGTCTCCATTTATCTCTAAAATATTCCCAATTCCTCTAGCAGGAAATTTGGGATCATCTTTAACGATAGTTATAACTAAATCGCCTACTGACAGTGTTTCTAGTGATAAATCTTTTTGAGTGTACCTGTCCAACATAACAAGTCTAGACACTCCAGAAAAAGATTTTTCCATGTCATCAGTTATTGGAAATAAGTGAGGAAAATCACTTTTAATATCATTATTCAGTTTTTCGATTAATTCAGGACTATATTTTCTCACAATTTGAAGCCTCCTATAAAAATTAGAGAGTGTATATTAATTATATAATAACATAAATTATAATAACAGTCTTGACATTTCATCAACACTGTGAAGTCGCTCTATTTAGCCAAAAAATAAAAAAAGTTTTTTTTGAATAGATTTATAATTTAATTTTATTTACTTTTTAATTATAACAATAGTAAACTAGAATGGAAATATATTTTTATTAATTTTTCTTTATACGTAAAAAATATATTTATTCTATGTAAATGCAACTCTATATTATGCTATAATTATGAAAAGGAGTGATATTATGACTAATTTTGATATATTAG
>DAOVWR010000024.1 GCA_030636545.1 Mycoplasmatota bacterium | reverse complement strand
TTTTATTTCAGAAGGTAAAACGAGGGCATGGGAGTACGTAGGTAAGACAAATAGTGATGGTAACTTCTCAATACATATAGAACCATATACTCAATTCAAATTATATGCATGGGATGGAACAAATAAATTCGTTGCTACGTATGATGGTCACTTTTATTACAACTCGGATTTACACAACCTTTATATGACACCTACTGGTGGTGATCCTGAAATTGCACCGAAAGGTGATGTTATTGTAATTGAGGTAAAATAAGATGAAAATTGTATGGATAATAGGTCATGATGCTAAAGAACAGGGTGCTTATGGGAATAAAGGTGTAAGTGAGTTTAGATTCAATGATCAACTTATCATTGAAATGCGTCATGAAAGAATGTTTCCGGATAAGCATGAGTATAGGGTGATGTATCGTGATCCAAGTATTAGTGGTTATAAGTCACAAATGATCGATCTTCACAGGCGTATTAATGCTTGGGGTGCAGATGTTTCCATTGAGCTTCACTTCAATTCATTTCATCGTGATGAGGTTAATGGTAACGAGGTATTATATTGTTCTAACGGTGGTAAGAGAATAGCTGATATACTTGATGAATGCTTGGATGTTCTTCCAAATAGGGATAGGGGTGTTAAAAAGGTGTCAGGTAATGACAGGGGTGCAGGTTTTTGTTGTAGGGGTCAATCTTATGCAATAATTAGTGAACCGTTCTTTGGATCTCACCAACACCTGTTCACACGTGGCGGTGAGTTACGATCTTTACTTAAAAATGCGTATAAAAAATTCTTGGAAAAGCTTTAAATATAAAACTTATAACCATACTTTCCACCACCGTAAACATTTATCATTGGTGGTGGTGTCCAAACATGCTTTGTTCTGAATAAAGAGCAAATAAATTTAATCATCCATTACCCTTTTCAAATGCTTCTTTTTGTATATCAGATGGTGAGTTCATACCACCTGCTATATTGTGTTTACCTGTCCGGTCAATATTATCCATGTGAGGATCTTGCTTTACATGCTCACATAAAAGGATAATGCTATCAAGTGATCCACCAATACTAACAAAACTGTTCTTATTAATGTCCTCAACCTTAGTGTCAATCACTTGTTTTTCAGCAGTAGCTAACGCCTTCTTTGCAATTGTAATGATTTCTGCTAATGTTTTATCCATCACTTTTTACCTTCTTACCTTCATACATATCAAGCATACGTTCAATAACGGTACGCCTACTGCGACCTTCTTTATTGGCTATTGCAACTATACGATCATATTGATCTTCACGGACATTGATCATTTTAGGCACAATAGCCTTCTTATTACTTTTAGCCATTTTTACTTCCTTCTTTTTTTTAATCTAAGTTTAACTAAACTTTACTTAGATTTATCTGAAACGGCAAAATATCTCTCCAAATACAGGTTCTTTATCTCCAATACTTAATGTACCCATACCCAATGAAACCTCTTTTAGCTCACCACCATGTATTTTTTCAATGTATGCTTCATGGTCCACTTCATTGAGCTTTTCAATGTTTGCTTCATGTTGATCATCTTTCAGAAGGTTGTTGTAGTTTTGTTCTTCTTCTTTTTCCACCTCTTCAGACTTCATTGGAAAGATAAAACCTTTATTATAGTCTTTAACTAAAGGTAAGGTTTTATTCAACCGTTTACCAAATTTAGCTAACTCATCTGCTAAATCTTCACCATAACATGTTCTTAAATATTTCTCAATAAGTTCATTATACTTCTCAAAGAAAGGTGCTTTAAAATACTCAGCAGAATCAAGTGCATGATCAAACAGTTTGCCACTTCTGATATCTTTAACGATAAAATATGTTGCCATGCGTAGATCACTTATTGAACCGTCATTTATAACAGAAGCATCATAATCCCATTCATCAAGTTCTGTTTCAGATTGATGAACATCACTGGATTTAACCATACTTCTTGTAACATTTATTGTTATTGCACCCTCAATAAACTCACGCTTAAATCTAAAGTCCGGAACAATAATATACTTAGCGTTTGATTTTTCAGCCCGTCTTAAAAGAGCATCTCTCCAAACTGTTTCACCAAAAATCTCAATCATTTTACCGTTACCAAATGTTTTAAGTAAATTACGATAATGTGTATCGAGATTCTTTAAATTGTCAAGATTACCAACTGTTATACCTAACAACTGAGCCATAACTTCTTTCATTGGATCAGCAAACGCCATAATCTCAGCATCACCTAAACTCTTAGCTAACATTTTTGCAAATGTGTCCTTACCTTGTCTCTTTTTGTGTCCGATTAGTATAAATTTTCTTTTCATAACATGTCCTTCATTTCTCTTAATATTGTTCTAACTGCTTCCTCATCATTTCTGATTTTCAAAGCTCTCTCAATTTTTAATCTAATGTTTGAATGTATTGCATCAATCTCATTTAACAAGTTCGGTACACTTATCTCTATTCTTTTCTTGGATGCCATAGCTTAACTCCTTTTTTTGGTGTCCATTGGTCCATTCCAATTAGCCTTCGATTCAAGGTTCTTTCTTTCTCACCAAAACCTTTACTTTTAAATATTGCAAGTACACCATCCTCATCCCATCCAAATTCATCAAGGAGTTCTATAGCTATTTTCTCAGTAACTTTGAAGGGTTTTCGTGTTCCATCTGTTCTACGAATACCATCAATCATCTCATCACCTGCTTTCTTAGGTAACGCTTTTATATTATCAGTTGAATCACCGGTGAGCGTTTGAATTAAAACAAAATCCCTTGCTTGTTTTGGTGAGTTATAGGTGAAGCATTGACTCATATAATGTGTGTTGAACCAATCACCAGCTACACCCTTCCAAAGATCTTTGTCCATACTTGCCCCAAACCATCCTTTAACACCTACAAGATAAGCAACCTCATCATCTGCTTCAATACCTTTTTTGTAACCATACTTCTTTAAGGCCCATTTACGCAATCGATAAAATAGCTCTGTACGTTCAGTGCGTTCACCCTTATATTCAGGGTACATGTCATACCTAAAGTTACCGTTTGGATCAGATAATATTACCTTAGTACCTTTAACTTGACCAACAAAGTTTGCAGAAAATTGATTTTCAACATTTTGGATTAATGCTTTGAATTTATCTTTATATTTTTTCAATGGTTCCTTGTATTTCTTTTTACTTTTGAATCCACCTTGTTTTGCTTTAAAGCCACCGGTCTTTACATCTTTACCTTCTGTACACATGAAGATTAAATAGTCAGCGTCATGTGCAATCATTCTTTTTTTACGTTTCATTTCAGCATCCTTTTTAAAAGTTTTTTAGTTGCTATAATATCTGTCATAGCATCATGATCAGGTTCATCAATACCATATTCCATACATAGTGTACCTAATTGGAAATTTGGTGGATCAATATAACCAAGAGCCTGTTGTAACCTTGCTATAACTAAGGTGTCAATTACTCTCCAATCAACAAAAGATCCCATGTAATCAAAGTTTTCACGTTTAGCCCAACCATGCAGAAACTCTACATCAAATTTAACATTTTGGCCCACTACAATAAACTTATCTTCTTTATCATAGGGATCAACATATTCACCTAAAAACTTTATCAACTTTTTAAAACTGTTCTTAGGAAACTTTTTGATCTCTTTTTTTGTACGACCATTGCTCTCTAATGCTTCTTTATCAATTTTACATCCAATAAATTTTGGATTAAAGAACATGTTTAATCTATCAAGTTCTTTAGCTTTTTTTATTGTTTCACCTTCAGTTACAATACATGCTACTTGAATGACGCCATGTATATTTGGATCAAGTCCGGTTGTTTCACAATCTAAGTATAGAAATTTCATTTTAAGCCCCTTTTTAAGAATTTTTTATTAATAGGTTGCTTTTCAGCAATCGCTTGTTTCTTCGCGACATGTTTCTTAACAGATTCATTATGCTTTTTTTTAGCACAATCAGTACAGTACAATTTGTGATTAAATCCTTTAATCTCATTTGGACAAAGAGTACATACCATAGACTTTTTACATTTTTCAGTGTCACGTTTTTTCTTTATCTTTTTAACAGATGGTGTATTTAAAATATCCTTACATGATTGACAATACTTACGCATACCCTTTTCATGCACATGCTTACCGCACCGCTTACAGTCCTTACCTTCAGCAAGGATTTTTGCTTTTAACTTACCACGAATCTTTTGCTGAGATCTCAGTTTTAATTCCTTTTCACAGGAAATTTTATCACAAATAACTCTTTTGCCAGTTGCATCAAAATATATATTACTTTGACAAATTAGACACTTTTTCACGATATGTTTTCCTTTCTCGTTCATTCTTACCAATCCTTCTGCAGAAAGGTGAACAGTAATTTTTATTACCTATTTTCTTAAAAGTTTTGGTGCATGTTAATCGATTACATACGGCCATTATTTACACTCCTAAATCTATATACTTAACACTTTTCTTTTCAACAATAACACCATTGAAACTAATAGTACCTTTACATTTTTGAACAGCTTTGAAAACATAATCGATAATAACTTGTGCTTTATGTTTATGTATTAACACTGGAACCCCACCTACCCTAATAGACACTGTTCGTATTCTCTTAATTGGTTTAAGTTTTGTTAACACTATGCCATTTATAGATATTTGAATCATTTTTTCATCTCCAATGCTTTAATTTTTAAACGATCAGCTAATATATCTGCTTCATTACTGAGCATATCTTCAGCTTTTACGCAATACATATCTTCAACTTTCCGTAAAGTTTTCAATGTTTTTTTACTAATTGTAATAGTTATTTCTACAGTCTTTTCAGATTTTAAGAACCTCTTACTCATTTTATACTCCTAGTTCACGTAAATGTTTTTGACAAAGTTCATTGTACTTTGCATAGTCAAGATCTTTTGGTATTTTTTTACTAAGTTCCATCATTGGTTTACAACCATCACTTTTAGGTACTTTGTTACCGGATTTTTTATAATAGATTGCTTTACCTTTTTGGGAATAATACCAGCGTACAGTCTTACCTAAGTATCGTGTCTTATCTGATGCAAGTACAAGATCCTTTTGGAAGTCAGCATTACGTTTTTCAAGTGCCTTATTTTGCTTCCTATTTATTGTTTTTCTTTCTAAAACATACTTGTTATATTCCGGAGTATTGGGGAACTTCTCAGTACCATATAACCCACCACCGGTCACAGCCCTTGATGAGCAAAATTGAGCTACATCATTACATTCTCTGAGTGTGTAGTCAAAGGGTACACCGTTGAGGAGATGATCGCGTATGGCTTTAAATACAATAGGGTACTCTGAGTTCTTTTTTAATATGTTCTCAGGAAGTTCCGGATCACAATAAGCACCTTTAGCTTTAACATACCCGTCATATACTGCAATATAGTTATTCACATCTCTTGCATAGAGGGCGTTATACTTACCATATTCCATGACCATCTTGGTTTTCTTTTCCCACTTACCAACAATCTTTTCAAGTTTCTTTTGATCTTTGGTTTTATATAATATTTCAACACCATCGGTATTAGATGATACAACTTTAAAACCCTTACTTTCAAGTTTTTCAATTAACATCAAGAGATATAATTGACCGGTCAAGGTTGTTTGCAATAACAGGTTTGGTGAATATAGGAAACTATAACCACTTCCAAATTTACCAAATGATCCATTCAAGACAATCTTTAAAGAATCTGCTACAACTTTGTTACCTTCAGCCTTAGCTTTAAGACGAGTTGTTTTAATCTCATTAAATATACCTATAAACGCTTCTGTAAGGAGTTTAGGATATAACCCAAGCTCCACTATTAGTGAGGGGTAATAACTAGCTACATCCACGTTACCAAGTGTTTCACCCTTCTTTGGAATAACCACCATAGATTTTTCCATTGAATGAAGGCCACCTAATTGAATATTGTAATTAGTATCACCAATAGTGACAATCTCATCCTTCAACCATTTAGGTATAACCGGTGAACCACTCTTTGAAAGTAATATTTCAGTAGCTTCAATACGCCTAACCAACATGTTTAAATCGTCACTCATAAACTTCACAGGTTTAGGTGCTTTATAGTAAACAGGTTGTCCTTTGGATCGCTTAACCTTAACATTAACTTTTGCTAACTCATGTTTGATAATAGCTTCTGCAATTTGTGGATCTGATTTACTCATTAAGTCAATTCCATACTGCTTACCCATTTTGGCACGTAGTTCAAGTTGTCCTATCAATTTATCATAAATATCCCTAGTCACCATGAGATCGTTTATGTTATATTCTGCAATCTCTTTGGCTTCTTTCCGTGTTAACATCTTATGTGCTGAATGAGGAAGATCTTGAATCTTTTTACTATGCACTCTTGCACCATATAGTTTCAAAGATGCACTGTTTGGTGCTACTTCAATGAGGTCAATGCTATTAACTGCGTTTTTCATACCGATTGCTTCATACGCATCCCATCTTCTTAAACCTTCTTCAATCAATGCTTTTGATAAATGATATATTTCATCACATGGTTCACCGGATAGCATATAAGTTAAAACCGGATCATCATAGTTCATGCTGTTAAACCCAACGAAACGATTTTTATTAATAAGTTTTTTAATCTTTTTTATATCTTTAGGTTTTAAAGACTTGCTTGGTCCAAACGCATCAAATTGTTTCACCTTTCCATTAGGTAAAAGAACACCACATAACATGTAGTTTGGTGCTACCTCTAAGTCATACATAGATTTATCATTATTCATCGTGTAACTCCTCATCAACTGTACGTGCTTGTTTTAATATTAGTTCCAAAGAAGATCCAACTACTCTAAAGAAACCTATTGGTGTATCTCTATACCATTGAATTTCCCATATCTCATCTGAATCAATACATTTTTGTTTATCTTCTAAACTTATCCAATCTTCTTCATCAAACATTTCAATATAAATTTCTATCGTTTCATACACATTTTTATGTTGATCATGTTCTATTGAAAGACCTGCTTTATGTTTTGGTAAAATACTTAATATCTCTTCCATTACCATACCTCTCTTATTAATTTTTCATTAAAGTTTTTAGCCTTTTCACACGCATTATATTGTTTCAACTCAACACTATAATCTGTAACCTTCCAAGACAATTTAACCAATCGTTTCATGTTCTTTTGAGCCATGTGGTGTTTAAAATACAAGGCTAAAAGATATGGCATAAATATGAACCAAATTGGTGAGCAGTTATATAAGTATTGTGTGGTGTGTTTCATTAATTTTCCTTAAATTATAAATGTTTTAACTATGCCAATTATGGCAAATACATACACTGCAAGTGCAAAGACAAATGCAATCGCTACCCCTATTATTTTTAATATCATAAGTGATCCTTAAATGCATGTTTAACTTTAGCAAGATCAGAAGGTTCCAATACTTGTTTTAAGTAGTCAAATCGACTTTTAAAATCATCTTCACTAAAGGCTACAATCCGGAGTTCAAGGTTAAACCCATTAGGTGCTTTAAGTTTTTTAACGGAATGTTTGAGATCTCCTTGCAACTGCTCACCAATACGTACAAATAATTTATGCGTTTTTAGTGAAACGTAATCTACTGATTCGCGACTTTCTTCCCAATCACTTAATTTATCATTTACTTCATATCTCATAAGTTTCTCCTTATTGTAAACTTTCAAAGTCACACCATATAGATGTGACTGAGGAAATTTAAAATTATGTTTTCTGATTAATTCACATCCTATGTTGAGGATAAAACATTACCTATATCAACCGTAATCTATATGTTTATTGTTTCTAATAATCAATGCTAACACCTTAATTAACTTATATAAAAAATTAATTACTATTAACGAAAGATAATGAAACATCGTTATTCTAACCATTTGCTACCTCTTTCCTTATTCGTTAAAACGGTATCTCGTCCTCATCAATGTCTATCTCAGGGATTGGATTATGTCGCATCCCTGAATAAACTTTTTCATAAGGACGTTTTACTTTTTTTTCTTTTTCTTCTTGTCTTTTTTAGACTTCTTAGAAAATTTCTTTTCACCGGAAAGTGACTTACCTTCTTTCTTAGAGAAGTTACCGGAACCATCACCTGCTCCACCAGCATACGGCACAAAATCAATGATCTGAACTGAGTTGAGGTACATTGAAACACCTTCATCATACACTGTAAAGTTAACGCTCACATAACCTGTAGAACCTTTACCAATACGGCCATACACTTCAGGATCAAGTTTCTCACCATCACAGTCAACAATACCAACTCTAACCTCTTTGTCATTCATCTCAGTCTTACAGTGAGGGTTAATATAAATTTTACCGTTATCATGCTCATAGGTTAACTCATTGTCAGGTTTACTACCTGCTCCTGATGGCTTAAACTCTTTCCATAATGCCATAGCAATTTTGTTAATGCGTTTAGCTTCAGCTTTGCTAATAACCAATGAAACTTTGTACGACTTATACTTGTTCTTTTTGTTGATCTTAATACCCTTACCGGTAATTGAAGCAAATTCAATGTCACCGATATCTTCAGTTTCATATCTAAGGTATGGTTTACCCTCATCTGTTACAAATACGTCTTTAATTACCTTATCTCTTTTAGCCATTTTCTACTCCTATTTTGTCTTTTCTTACTTGTGCCGATACGTCAGAATATTGATCACCATAACGTACACCTAATTTTTTTATGTTTGCTTCAAGAGTTTCTTCTCTTGTGATATCTAAGAGTTTGCAAATTTCACTTTTATATTGTTCCAATAAATTAAGCTCACATATATATAATGCGTTTAATTCACAATCACCTTGTTTGAAACCTCTTTGATAAAATTCTAAATCGCCAAGTTCCTCAATTACATTCTCACGATCCAACTCTTTTTGGTAAATAACTGATTTTTTAACAGCATCTAAAAGCTCACCTGCTTCACCAGCAATACCTACTGCCATGTGAATCATGTGTGCTAAGTCACTACTAAAACCATTTGTAACAGTATCAATAGAGAAGTTAAATCCTTCTAAGATTTTACCTGCTTCTATTAAAATGCCATTTGTCAAATGTAATAAATGAGCATTATGTACTGTCATTTCGTCAGCTATCAACGCACCGTCTTTTGCTAAGGCTTTCACCATACTGGCATGTTGATCCTCTAACATTATAGAGCTTTTGCTTGTTTCTCTAAGTCTTTGAGTACACTTCCTCTTGAACCACCTTCTCTTGCTTTAGCAATCAGTTTGAGTGCTTTTTTACCCTTACCTTTTTTAATAGCTTTGACAATTGCTTGATGTTCTTCTTTACTACCGTGAGTAGGCTTGTTTTTTTTCTTATCCATAACTTGTTCTTCGGATGCTTCTTCAGGTGCTTCTTCAGGTGCTTCTTCAGGTGCTTCTTCAGGTGCAACCAATGTGCGATCAATCAAAGCAACAGTAAATCTACTGGCATCTCTAAGCTCTTGGGCCTCTTCTGTTTTACCTTCAGATTCAAGCAAGATTGCCCCAATCTCTTTAAGATCTTTTCTTTTGAACGCTGATACCATTGCCAATGTAATAATGCTTACTTTAATTTTTTTACTCATAATACTTCTCCTAATATGTTTTTTAATTATTGCCTAATTCTGACAAAGCATAAAATTAAACCCTTAACTTTGTTGGTGGGTATTAACTTCTTTTTTAAGGTTAATTACCTGAGCTTTTAATTCTTCAACTTCTTTTACAAACTCTTTGTTATCTACAATTAAACCTTGATTTTCAAGAGCAATTGCAACTTCATGTTCACTCAAAATTGCATCCAAATCAATTGTAAGTAACTCATCACCCTGTAAATGATTTGCATAATAACCGTCTAGCACATTTGCTTTAAATTTATTTATCATGATTTTTTCCTTTGTTGAATGTTTTTAAACTCATTAGCCGTAACCTCATCATACGCCTTGTTGGTAACAATGAATCTACTACATTTACTTAATCCATGCTTACGCTTACCTCTTTTATCAGTGTATGTATATGCAGTACCCATGAACTTGATTCTAGTTCCCTTTGGATGAGTCCTTAAACTATCAATCAATGTGATCCAAGCATGATCCGTAACTTCTTTACCTTGATGTTGCACTGACTCAATGCAAACTCTTGTTCCGGTAGTGCATAAATTACCTACAATACCAGTGTATTCAAGCTGTTTACCTAACAACTTCTTTAATTTTTTTCTTGTACTCACTTCTTTCCTTTTTTATTTATTAGAGTGTAAACTCTTATACGAGCTACATAGTAGGGTATGGGTAAATATTTTTATATACGGAGTAGTAATTGAATATTCTTTAAACTATGTAGCTCATATAAAAGCTCTTTTGAGTACCATGATTTTTAATCAACTCTATGAAGTACCACTTATCATAGTCAGTGGCTCATGACACACAAAAAAGCTCTCTTGTTACAGTTTATTGACAGACTGTAATAGCTCTTAACCCTATCTGAATCTTAGGTTTGAATGTTAAAGTTCGTATCGAGTTTGTCTTTCTCGATGGTGTATTATTGCACACCTTAACTTAAAGTAAGATAAAACAAAGTTTATTTAAGATATTTTTTTATCTTTTTTATACAATCATCATAATTTATGCAGAAAGAACACTTATATCCAGCCCGTCTAAGCACCTTATGTATATAGTTCTGTCTATATAGATGCTTACTTTTTAATAGCGTCTTACCATCTTTTAAAAAAATATTTGTTGCTTTAAGTTCCAAGTATAAGCCACCATACTTCTTAGTGCATTGAGCTATAAACATATCCGGATAACCAGTTGACCATATACCATGAAGAGATTTGGATCGTTTAGCTACTGATATGGGTAATGGAACATCTGCACCAATATCAAATCGATACATGATTTTTTTATAGTTCTTCTGCATAAAGTTAGACACCCTTGTACTTAATAACTGTTCAGGTTTCATTCACTTTCCAACTTTCTTATATTTGCTAAAACAGTGTTTAAGACTATTTCATTGTTTTGATACTTGCGATAAATTTTGCTCATCTTTTCTTTATGGTCCTTATATACTTTCATCTTAAAATATATCCAACCTTGCTGATAACCCATAGCCTTAGCAACATGTTCTAAAAAAGCTCTCATCTTCTTACGTTTAACTGGTTTTTCATACTCAACCTTGATGAGCTTTTTCACGGTCTTTTTAGTAACATAGTCCTCAGTTATAAATGCGTTACATTCAATGCAGTGTTTACTTACAGTGATGCCTTCTTTATCTTCATCAATGTTAATAACAAGATCAGATGTAAGTTGTTCAGTGCCACATTCAAAACATTCCGTGTACTTGCTCTCTTCCTCATCTTCTTTAAGTTTCTTTACCAGTTCTTTTGCTTCAGGTTTAATCTTATTAAAATTCCTTCTGTCAAAAGGGTGTCCAAATTCATCATACCAACCAGCACAATCAATTAGGATTGCCTTATTCATACTTTCATGTAACCTAAGCACTCTTCCAACGGCCTGTAACATTAAAGATAAGCTCTTAGTTGGTCGTAATGCAATAAGCACCTCAACACTTGGTTCATCATAACCTATCGTTAGCTTATTTACTGAAACTAAAACCTGTAACGCACCATCTCTAAAATCCTGCATCACTTTTAGATCATCTTTATCACTAAGCTTACTATGATTTATACCTACACTTACACCATGTTTTGAGAAATGTTTTGCTACAGATTCAGCATGTTTAATATCCACACAAAAAATCATTGTCTTTTTATTACCAAACTTTTTCTTCCAAACCTTATAGATGTTTGTGGTTATAGAGGAAGAGTTCATAGCACCTTCCAACTCGTCAAGTTGATAATCACCCATACTGTTTATAGATACATTAGATAAGTCCGGTGCTTCCTCAATATACACATCAAGGTCAAGGAGATATCCAAGATCCACTAAGTCCTTTGTTTGAGTGTTAGCTAAAGTGTGATCATAACCTTCTAATCGATAACCTTTACCATCAATGGGAGTAGCTGATACACCAAGCCACTTTGCACTGTTCCAGTATAGGTCCTCAACTTGCTTCATAATAAGCTTCTTAAAGTTAATATGTACTTCATCCACAATCACGTTATCAATCTTACCTAGATATGCCTTATCACGTTTCAATCTAGCATTAAGTGTTGAGGTTGATGCAATATGAATCTTTGCTGTTCTGTACCGCTTTGTGTTCCGGCCTTGATGTATTGACATTTCAAAAGGTTTAACACCATACTGCATCAAAGTCTTTCTAAATTGCTGAATTAATTTAATACGAGGTGCAATTATAAGTGTAGTTTCCTTCCTAGCTAATGCCTTACTTACCCTCTTACCTAACAGGACAGTTTTACCATATCCTGTGGGTGCTGAGAATAGGACATGTTGATGTTTCTTAAAAGCCACTGTAATTAATTTATTATCCCTCTTTTGAATCTTCCTTAGCTTCATATTTTGCACCAATAACATACATAGCCGTTTTGACTTAACCTATTACATAATGGGCATCTATCAAATGCTCTAAATTTATTTTTTATCATTTATTCAGCCTTATATACGTTTTGTCTTATACCATCTAAGGTAATTTTGGTTCTATCGTTCATTTCAAGGCCCAATAATTCCAATGAAGATTTATGGTTGAATTTCTGAATATCGCTATGTGCAAACACTGTCCTTAAAAAATGCTCTTTGACTAATCCTAATTTTTTTATGTAGAGTTCTTTATCTTTTATGGCAAAAAGATCTTCTATTTCATGATTCTCATTACCAAATGTTTTTAGTTTTTGTTTGATTGTTTTATAATAAACTTCTCTCTCGTCACTCAATCTTTCCATGAGATCTTCACTTTGTAACTCATTATCAGTTCTAAACGACATTAACACTTTATTTGCATGTATTGATGCCTTATTCTCACCCATATCGATGTACATCTTCACACCATCTGTGAGGTATTCATATACATAACGTCTTATCACATCAAGGTAGAAATTATTATTGTTCATATATAGTTTACGATCCGTCAATTTACCTACAAGGTCCATCATCATAAACCTGTTTGCAAATTGTGTATCTGCCCCACTATCACCAACTAAACTATTTACGTTCTCAGCAGACAGGAAGATTTTTGTATAGAGATCTACTTCAACCCTTGATTGACCTTTTGGTGCAATAGTTAGAGTATGGGTAATGTCTTTAAGTTCCTTAATTGCTCCGGAAAACTCATCAAATACCATCAACCAAGATTTAGCAAAATCAGATAGTGTTAAACCTGTAGGTGAACCGGTCATGGCTAATTTAAGTTCCTTCTCTTTCATGATAGTGGTAATACCCAGTGCTTTAAGTACCCCTAAAAATAAGAAACTCTTACCCCAATCCGATACCGCTTTCATCCATATATATGCTTTCTTACGATCAGCACCAAATCTTGCTGACAACATTACATCAAGTACCTGATCAAGCTGAGGGAAATGTTCTTTATAATCAGCTATTATTGATTCATCATGTACTTTGTTTGGCTCTTTAGGTATGACAGTATTTGTCACTACAACCATTACATCTTCATCAAATGCTACACCATTTGTACCAAATGGATCAACCTTCAATCGCATAGTGTGATATTGGTGGTGGAACATTACCCAATCCAACATGCATTTGTGAATATGTTTCCAATACTCTTTGGGATTTGGATTAGCTAACGTACCATGTTCAGATAACCACTCATCGATGTGAGCAATTGATTCTTCAGTTTCTTCATCTTTAATGTTATATGTCTTAAAAAAGTTAGCTACATCTTGCTTAACAAATTCACGAATTTTACCACTACTGCTAACCCATCTAAATCTTGAACCTTTAACATCATATCCCGTGTTTTTTAGGTATGCTATTACTGCTTTTTTGTCGAGAGGTGATTCACCCATCCAACTCTCATAGCTAAAAGAATTACGCTCAATGGCCATTTCCGGTGTTTTGTAATCATCACTTTGTACCGATATACCTTTCTTCTTTGTGAAGTCCGGTGCATGAGGAATAACATAACCGCCTTGCTCAGCTAAGTGATATAATGTACCTAAACCTAGATTACCATCATCATTAAAGCTTTTCCACTTATATTCAGTACCACCATCATAGTTGCTTGATTGTTTGGACCATTTATCCCATAACTTCAGACCTTCAACCTCATCCCATGCTTTGAGACTCATACCCACTTGATACCATTCATCATAATCATCATAACAATCAATATAAGAAAGAAGTTCTTTGACTCTGTTTTTGTCAGTGTTGTTGTAGTTAAATTTAGATTTTTTATTTTTTGATTTAGGCTTATTATTATTAAGTTGTTTTAGTATGTACTTTGACAACTTCTTTGGCATATCATGTGTTTCACCAATTTGTTTATACGCTATATTTTTATTATCACCTACATAACTATTAAAAATCAAGCCACCATCACCCCTGAGATCCACGTTGTCAAATACTTTAGACCTTGTAGTGAAAAGTGTACTATCTTCAACATTAAAATAATAATGATAGCCCCTCTTTGTTTCAACAGTTGGTTCACCTAAAAGATTTATCAACTTATGATCAATAGTTTTAAAGTTTTTTGTGTCAATATCTACAACAACTAAACCATTACCTGTTAGTATAGCGGTAGCATTGGCTTTACTTTCCGGAAGCTTACCCCACACTTTACCAAAGTTTGTTTTTTTCTTCTTCTTTTTCTTATTCCATGTTAAATTAACATATATCTCTTTCATTTATTTTTCCTTTACTTCAAATGGATAGTAATCACCTATTGCTTTAGCTATAAGTTTCTTATCATTTTCATCACTTTCAATTAAATATAACTCAATCAATTCTCTTTTAGTGAACACCCCATTATATATCTTACATACTAAATATTCTACATAATCTTTGTATGATTTTGCCATTAATAACTCCTT
>DAOVWR010000141.1 GCA_030636545.1 Mycoplasmatota bacterium | reverse complement strand
TTCTTCACTGATATAGTAGACATCAAAGATACTCATTGTTGTTTGGTTAGTTAACGCTACTTTAGGGCTATCAATTTCTAGCTTCTTAATATCTTCAGCTCTTTCAATTACGTATACTTTGTTTGAGATTACTCTCGCAGCTTCACTTTCAGGGTGGTTATCTTTTCCAATAAAGATAACAGAGTAGTTATTATTGATATATTTTTTAATAGTATCTTGACTTTTTATAACATCGTCGCAAGTAGTATCAATAATATCTAAACCTTTAATCTTGGCTTTCTCGTATACTTCTGGACTAACTCCGTGAGCTGTGAAAATTACAGTCCCACTGTCAATTTCGTCAAGTAACTCAAGTCTAGTTTTTGAATCATTATGAAGAGTAATCAAATCAAGTTGATCCAAAGAAGCAACGATTTGTTTGTTGTGAATTACCATTCCCAAAATATAAATTGGTTTTTTTGTTGACAAAACATTTAGATTTGATATGGTATTTATAGCGTTTACAACACCATGACAATATCCTCTTGGTGTAATTTTAACTGTTTTCATAATATCACCCAAATCTATTATATATTATAGTCAAATAATTTGGAAATGTTATGTGAATATTGTATAATATAAGTAAGGAGAGATACTATGAATATTAATCAAAACTACGTTAAAAAGGCAATAAAAGATTTAGGATTTACGAAGTTTACTGAGGTCCAAAATTTAGTAATGCCGAAAGTATTAAATGGAAGTGATATTATTGGGTGTAGCCAGACAGGTACTGGGAAAACTCATGCTTTTTTAATACCGATTTTTGAAAATTTAGATACATCTTTAAGAGATGTTCAAGTTGTAATTACTGCCCCAACTCGTGAACTTGCTGGACAAATTTATAATAACGCAGTGTTTATCGCGGAACGCAGTGAAACTTTTATTGATGTTAGAAAATATACTGGCGGAAGTAACCGTGATAAAGAAATTGAAAGACTAAAGAAGACACAACCAATGATTGTGATTGGGACTCCTGGAAAAATTAAAGATTTAGCGATTACTGAAAATGTTTTAAATGTTTATAAAGCAAAAACTTTTGTAATTGATGAAGCGGATATGGCACTTGAAATTGGCTTCCTAGAGGACATTGATCTAATTGCTGGACTAATGGATGATAATCTACAGATGCTAGTATTTAGTGCGACTATTCCTGAGAAAATTAGACCTTTCTTAAGAAAATATATGAATAATCCAGAAGAAATCTTTATCAAGCCTAAAGAGCTATCAAGCTTAAATATCGAACATATCTTTATTCCGGTAAAGAGTAAAGATAATAAAACAAATCTCCTTGATTTATTAAAATGTATTAATCCTTATATTGGAATAATATTCTGTAATAAAAAAGAAGTTGTCGATGAAGTTGTTTCATTCTTATTTTCTGAGGGTTACAAAATAGCAAAACTACATGGTGGCATCAGTCCTCGTGAAAGAAAACAAATAATGAAACGTATAAACGACGCCGAGTTTCAGTATGTTGTTGCCTCGGATATCGCAAGTAGAGGAATTGATATTGATGGGGTAAGCCATATAATCAACTATGAACTTCCAAAAGAAATGGAATTTTATATCCACCGCACAGGAAGAACTGGACGAGCAAGTTACACAGGACTCGCAATTAGTTTCTATTCTCCAAAAGACGGAGATTATCTTGATTTCCTTGAGAGAAAAGGTATAAAAATACTTTATAAAGACATCAAGAATGATTCTCTAGTTGATAGAAGAATAAGAGAC
>DAOVWR010000054.1 GCA_030636545.1 Mycoplasmatota bacterium | reverse complement strand
TTCTCTGTAAAGTTTTGGATTGGGGAAATATCTCTAAATAATTCTGCTAATCCTTTTTGAATGAACCAATCAAACGATTGTGTTTGAACTTTTATTAAGTTCGGTAAGTCAATATTCGACTTAACTTTTGAGTAGCTTCGTCTCTCTCTTTTGGTACCATATTTTACTAAATTGAAACTCACAAACTTCACCCCATTTTTTTTGATAAAAACGTGCCTATAACGCAAAAAAGCGCGCGATTTGGCAATTTAATATAATATCATAAATCTGTCAAATAGTCAATTACATTTTACATTTAATAACTTGAAATCCTTTTTTCTTGTTAACGATTTCAACATCATTATAGATTGTTTTAAGCTTTACTAGTGCGGAATCCGCCCCATGTTTTTTGTTTATAACAAGATAAAACTCTCCATCTTCTAAAAGATGCTTGTTTGCATCTTCAAAGAAGCGATAAACTATTTCTTTACCTGCTCTTATTGGTGGATTTGTAATAATCAGATCATATTTACCATCAATATTTTCAAATCCATCACTTAAAAATACATTGGCAGATGTCTCATTTAATTCCACATTTGATTTTGTTAAATTGATAGCTCTTTTGTTAATATCTACCATATCAACTGAAATATTAAATGCTTTATTTAAATAAATTCCGATAACTCCGTACCCACATCCTAAATCTAATGCTTTCTTAAATGACTCTTTCACAACTAAATATTTTAAGAGAATTTCAGTTCCTCTATCAAAATTATTCTTTGAAAATACACCATTATCTGTGTTGAATTTTAAAGGTGTATTATTAACACTAAAAGCAATCAACTGTGGATTGCTCTTTAGATTATCGTTATTTTCAGAAAAATAGTGAACCATATCATCATCTCCATTTTCCTCTAGTCTGTGAAAAGTCAAAAACCTGAGTTTTCACTCAGGTTGTATTGAACTTGGTAATTATTTAATAGTAACTACTGCGCCAGCTTCTTCTAATTTTTCTTTAATTTCTTGAGCTTCTTCAGGTTGGATGTTTTCTTTAACAGCCGTTGGTGCAGCGTCAACTACAGCTTTAGCTTCTTTTAATCCTAGTCCAGTTAATTCTCTAACAGCTTTGATAACTGCGATTTTTTTCTGACCTGGTGCTTCTAATATAACTGATACTTCAGTTGGTTCTGAAGACTCTGCTGCTGGTGCCGCTACTGCAACTGCGCTTGGATCTACACCAAACTCTTCCTTCATTAAATCAACTAATTCTTTTAATTCTAATAATGTTTTTTCTTTTAATGCTTCAATAATTTCAGTATTTTTTAATACAGCCATGATTGTATCCTCCTATTATTCTTGCGAACTTTCTTCTAAATTTTCTACGTGCATATGAATTGCCATTGCAACTTCTTTGATTGGTTGCATAATTCCTGCTGCGATCATTGTAAGTAATACTTCTCTTGTAGGAATTGTTGCGATTTGCATAATTTTGTCATTGTTCATGTATTCACCATCAACAACACCAACTTTTAATTCAAGTGCTTTGTTTGCTTTTGCGAACTCATAAACAGTTTTAGCTGCTGATACACTATCTTCATTACTAAATGCTATTGCATTTGGTCCTACTAATGTCTCAGCTAATTCAGTATATCCAGCTGCAGCTGCAGCTCTTTTTGTAATATTATTCTTGATAACTTTCATTTCACAACCATTTGCAGTTAAATCTCTTCTTAATTGACTTACTTGTGCAACAGTTAATCCACTGTAATCTAGAATTACAAAACTATTTACATTTTGTATTTTATCCAATAATACTTGAACTTCTTCGCTTTTTTTAGCGATTGCTTGTTTTGACATATTTCCACCTCCAAAACGTTTTTCAAATAAATAAAAACCTCTTATGTCTTGGACAAAAGAGGATAGTTTATTATCTTTATCTTTTATCTCGTTAGGGTATTAAGCATGTAAGCACCTAAGTCTCGGACATTAGTTTTATTTAATTGTATTATAATATTAATCTAAAATTGTTTCTGTGTCAACTTTAATACCAGGACCCATTGTAGATGCGATTGATAAGTTTTCAATATAAACACCTTTAACAGTTGCTGGTCTTAATCTGTGAATCGTTTCAAAAATAGTTTTCAAGTTGTCAAACAGTTTATCATTTGAAAATGATACTTTTCCGATTGAAACGTGAATGTTTCCTACTTTATCTACTCTGTACTCTACTTTACCGGCTTTGATTTCATTGATTGCTTTTGTTACATCCATAGTTACTGTTCCAGTTTTAGGATTAGGCATTAAACCTTTTGGTCCTAATGTACGTCCAAGTTTACCAACTTGGCTCATCATGTCTGGTGTTGCAACTACTGTATCAAAATCTAGCCATCCTTTTAATACTTTGTCTACTAACTCAGCATCTCCAACATAGTCAGCTCCTGCTGCTTCTGCTTCTTTTGCTTTGTCTCCTTTAGCAAAAACTAAAACTGTTTTAGTTTTTCCTGTACCATGCGGTAAAACTACTGCTCCACGTAAGTTTTGTTCTGCTTTACGCGGATCTAAATTTAGTTTGATCGCAAATTCGATAGTTGCATCAAATTTTTCGAATGATACTTTTTTAAGTAATTCAATTGCTTCAACTGCTGGATATGCTTTTAAAACATCAACTTGTGCAGTTGCAGCTAAGAATTTTTTACCTTTTTTAGCCATAATTTTTTACCTCCTAAATGTGGTCTAACGGGATTCCCTCCCACAATTAGCTGTATATAAACAACTAAGTGCTTAGTCTTCGATAATGATTCCCATGTTTCTTGCAGATCCTGCAATGATTTTCATTCCTGCTTCAACGTCGTTTGCGTTTAAGTCAGGCATTTTAATTTCTGCGATTTCTCTTAATTGCGCACTAGTAATAGTACCAACTTTTTCTCTCAAAGGATCTCCTGAACCTTTTGATATTCCAGCTGCTTTTCTTAAAAGATCACTTGCTGGTGGAGTTTTTGTGATGAAAGTAAAAGTTCTGTCATCGTATACAGTTATAACAACTGGAACGATTGAACCCATTTTATCCTTAGTTTCATTGTTGAATTTTGTACAAAATTCTTGGATGTTTACTCCTGCTTGTCCAAGTGCTGGACCAACTGGTGGAGCTGGGTTTGCTTTACCTGCAGGAATTTGCAGTTTAACAATAGTCTTAACATTTTTAGCCACGAAAGACACCTCCTCTTTTTTCGTGATGTGGTAAGCAGATTTCTATAAATCCTCCCACTCAAAAAATAGCATGGCATACGCATGCCACGCTATTATACTATATTAATATATAGGATGTCAAGAAATTGTTATTACACTTTCTCGATATCTTCAAATCCTAGTTCAACTGGTGTTTGTCTTCCAAACATATCTACTAGAACTGTGATTTCTTGTTTCTCAAAATCAATTGAATCAACAGTACCAATTTGATTTAAGAATGGTCCTGTTGCAACACGTACTTTTTCGCCAATCTCTACATTAATTGTAGGTGTTTCCATTAATCCACATTTCTTAAGGATAGGATTGATTTCTTCAGCGGGAAGTGGTACAGGTTTTGTTCCCCCTCCACTAGATCCTAAAAATCCAGTAACTCCCGGTGTATTACGAACAACAAACCAAGAATCGTCAGTTACTTCCATTTCTAAGAATACATATCCCGGAAATGTTTTCACCATTTTTTCTTTGATTGTTCCATCGGCTTTTTTCTCTACTTTTAATTCTTCTGGAATCATTACTTGGAAAATTCTATCTTCCATTTGCATAGATTCAATACGACGTTCTAAGTTCAACTTAACTGAATTTTCGAATCCAGAATAGGTTTGAACTATATACCATCTTCTCTCTTCCATTACTATGCTCCTAAGCCATTAAGCCAATCAAATAAAGGTCTAAGTCCAAGATCGATTGCTACAAAGAACATTCCAATTAAGAAGATGAATCCAAATACTCTTGCGCTATGATTTGATATTGTAATTTTATTTGGCCATGAAACTTTTTTCATTTCACCAATACTTGGCACAAAGAATGGCCAAACAGATAAAATAAATGATGCAGTACCAATAAAGATTACGAATATTGAAAATATCATAATTTTTAAATCTGAATTAAAGATCCACCAATCTGTAAATCTAATTTCTAATACTGTACCTTCTACTAAGTAAATACCTAGTATTAATACGATAGCCCCTAAAAGACCTAATAGTATTTTTTCAAAAGGATATTCCTTCTTAAGGATTTCTAATACCTTATTTTTTTTAACTTCTTGTACTTTTCTTGCCATTTTCTTTCCACTCCTACTTGCTTTCTTTGTGAAGAGTATGTTCTCCACATCGTTTACAATATTTTTTAATTTGTAATCTCTCTTTTTTATCTTTATTTTTGTATGTTGTGTAGTTTCTTGATAAACAAACTTCACAGATTAAAATTATTTTTTCTCTCATATTATCACTCTCTTGCATTTATATAATTTAGCAAATTTCTATATTTTTGTCAAGTTACTTGTTAAAATATTTTTTTATTTTCACCTTTGCCCGGTGTAAAGAATTGTAGATTTCTTTGTCACTCATACCGTGTTTTTCACTAATATAAGTGATGCTATAATTATTTAGTTCTCTTAAAGTATATACTAAATGCTCATTATTTGTTAGTATTTTTGCTATTTCTTTTTTTAGGAGATCATAGTAGACACTATTTTGATTTAAATTGTTGTTTGTTTCATATATATATAATTCATTATTCTTAAATATTTCTCTTCTCCGAATCCTTTTTGATAGGATTGTCATAAACTTGCGTTCAAGATTAAGTTCAAAATATCTTGTGAATGATTTTTGATAACTTTCATTGAATGCTTTAATTGATTTATATAAAATCATCATTCCTTCTTGGAACATATCATCATATTCTCTGTAAAGGTTGAACTTATATATTTTTTTAGAAATTAGACGGGAGTACTTATCAAACATTAACTCTAGTGCTTCATTATTACCTTCTCTAATCAGGTTAATAATTTCATAGTCGTTATGTTTTGGATAAGTCAAATAACGTCACCCTTTCTTATGATATATTTCGTAGATAACTAGCGCTGTAGACACACTTGCATTTAAACTGTTAACGTGTCCACTCATTGGTACTTTCACTACATAATCACAGTTCTCTTTCACTAATCTACTGATGCCTTTTCCTTCGTTTCCTATTACAACACAAAGATTGGTATCAACATCAATATCATGCATTGTTTTGTCTGTAGAGGCGTCTGTCCCGACAACCCAAAATCCATTGTTTTTTAATGTTTTTATTGTTTGGTTTAAATTAGTTATTTCAATAACATCAACATGTTCTATCGCACCTGTTGATACTTTTGCGACAGTTGAGTTTAATTTAACACTTCTGTTTTTGGGAATTATTATCGCATCAACATTAAAAGCATCAGCACTTCTTAGGATAGCTCCCAAGTTGTGAGGATCTTCTATAGAATCAAGCATTATAAAAACTTTATTTGATTTATCTTTTTTCATAGCTTTATCAAGTGTTTGATATTTGTATTCTTCTACTAATGCTCCAATACCTTGATTGTTTGGAGGCAAGATTTTATTTAGATTAAATTTATCCATTTCTTTTATCATTATGTTCTTATTTTCAGCTAAAGATAAAATATCATGATTAGTACCTTTTTGAATATATAATTCAAATATTTTATGATTAACTTTTAATGCTTCTAGTATTGTATTTTTTCCGGTAATTATAATTGACATAAAATCACTTCCTTTTTCTTAATATATTTTACCATAGAACAATATTCTTTACTAATGAAAGATGTTGAAAAATATTGCCCAAAAAGTGTTTTACAGTTATAATAATTTTTAAGAGGTGATTTGATTGGATAAAACACAAGTAAAAGAGTTATTAAAAACAAATATCACTAAAACTATGGGTTGTACAGATATTGGAGTTGTTGGATATATCGCTTCAATTGGAGCATACACATTAAGAAACAAACAAATCAAATCTGTGAAATTATTAATGAGTGAAGAATTATATAAAAACAGTGTAAATGTTGGTGTTCCAGGACTAAGAGAAAGCGGCCTTGAAAAAGCACTCGCACTTGGTATTTTACTTAAAGATCCTAAAAAACAATTAAGTGTTTTTGAAAGTGTCACAAATGATGACATTGAAAAAATCGGAGCTATTTTAGATAGAATCGATGTGGAAATCACTTATAAGAATTTCAAAGATACTGTTTTATATGAAGAATTAAATATCACTTCTACAGAAGGTGACGAAGTAACTATTGTTATAAAAGATTCATATGATAATGTTGTTAAAGTTGTTAGAAACGGAAATACCTTAGAAGAATATGAAACTAAACAGTTACTTAAAAGAGTAAATAAGTATAAAATCAAGAGTTTTGATGATATCTATGACTTCATTGAAAAAGAAGATTATGAAGGCTTGGATTATTTATTCGAAACAGCAAAAATTCAATATGAAAATGCCAGAAAAGAAATCATTAGAGAAGAAGGGAAGTATCTAGTTGAGCATTTAAGGGAAGCTCAAAAAGATTGTGTTTATGATTTATCTAACTTCTTAAGAATGCATATCTCAGTTCCTTCAAGATTAAGAATGGCAGGAGAAATATATACAGTTTACGGTGTAGCAGGAAGTGGTAATTTAGGTATTGGAACTTTGATTACACCAATGTTTTTAGCTGACGCTTTAGAGTTGGGTGATTTAGAACGTAAAAAAATAATTCTATTATCATTTCTAACAAGTGTTTACGTTAAACAAGAAATGAATATTGTTACTGTCTTATGTGGTACAGGTCACGCTACTGGATGTAGCGCTGCCGCAGTTACTGCTTATATCAAAGGTGGTACAAGAGAACAAGTAAAGAGTTCTATTAATATTTACTTATCGACATCAATGGGATTTGTTTGTGATGGTGCTAAGTTATCATGTACACACAAAGTATCCTTTGCCGCAATGAATGGAATGATTGCTGGTAAAATGGCAGTGGAGGATAAATCATATTGTGATGGTACGGGATTAAATAAAGTGAGTGTTGATAAAACAATTAAAAATCTAGGTAAGTTAAATAATGAAATATTAAATTCAGCAAACAAAGGAATAATTGAATTAATCTAAAATAAAAAATGAGTTCAAATTTGAACTCATTTTATTATGATTTGCATTAATTCTTCTAGTCGTTCCTTTTGATTATCTAAATAAAGAAATCCAATCAGTGCTTCAAATCCAGTTGCTTGCTTATATGTAGCAAGGTCTGTATTTCTTGGCTTTCGATCTGTATTCGCATTTCTTCCTCTTTTGAAGATACTTACTTCATTTTCAGTAAGAGCATTATATATTTTATCTAGTGCTTTTTTTTGTCCTTTTGCGCTAGTAAATAAGATTGCTTCTTTATGAAGTTTATCAACTTTTGTATAACCTTTTTCTAATAAAAATTCTCTTATATAAACTTCGTATATTGCATCACCTAAATAAGCTAAAGTTAATCCATTTAATTGATTCATTTAAATAATACCTTTTTCTTGTAAGATTGCACGATACTTATCAGCACTATCAAAATCTTTTTCAATTCTTGCTTTATTCCATAAAAGATATGTTTCTTTATCTTCTTTTGATAATGGCTGTTTATCAACTTTTAATCCTAATACTTTAAAGAAATCTTCAAACATTTTCAATGCTGAAAGTAAAACTTCTTCTTCAATATTTGATCTAAGTAATTGATTAGCTTTTTTATTAAGATTTTGAAGAGCTGTTATAGCGTTAGCGGTATTAAAATCATTATCCATCGCAGTTATAAACTCTTTAAAAATCATTAGTAAATCTGGCTCTATTTTAGCGTTAGCATACAGTTTATCACTTAAATCTAATTTAAGATAAAGAGCTGAATAAGTTCTAAGTATCTTTTCCCATTCTTTAATATAGACATCTAATGCTTCATCTGTATAATTAATTGGACTACGGTAATGAGTTGAAAGAGTGAATAATCTAAAGCCATTTGGGTTAACATCCAAATCTTTAACT
>DAOVWR010000103.1 GCA_030636545.1 Mycoplasmatota bacterium | reverse complement strand
GCTAATCTGTAACGACTAGGGTCTTTGTTATATTTCTTATATGCATTTCTTCCGTCAATTATAGTTTTCAAGTTTACTACATCAGCGATATCGATATTGTCATTGATTTCTTTTTCAATATCTTCAATTATTTTATCTACTCTATTTTCATCGTATATTATAACATCACACTCTAAAACTCCTATATTAAAATCCTTTGTTAATTTCTTTATACTATCATCAATTTTAATATTCATTTAATCACCTCTTTATTGATAATTAATTATACCATAGATTCAAGATTAGATTTGTATAAAAAAGCAAGAGCGAACTCTTGCTATTTTTTAAGTCTTAATGTATCTCTTGCTATCATTACTTCTTCATTTGTTGGAAGTAAGTAAAGTTTTATTTCCGAATCATCAGTTGAGATTAAGCGTTCTTCTCCTCTAATGAAGTTTCTTTCACTGTCTAATTTCACTCCTAGAGGAGCTAGTCTATTTGCAATTAATTGTCTTGTAAATATCGCATTTTCACCAACACCTGCTGTGAAACAGATTGCATCAACAGATCCCATAGTAACGTAGTAAGCTGCAATATAATCACAAATCATCTTAACTTGTTTTTGAACTGCAAGAAAACTTTGTCTGTCTCCTGCATGAGTAGCTGTCCATAAGTCTCTTGAATCACTTGAATTTCTACTAATTCCAATATATCCAGATTTTTTATTTAAATCACTTATAACTTCTTTTACTGTTTTTCCCTCTTTTTCACAAATAAATTCAATGATAGCGGGATCAATATCTCCACTTCTTGTTCCCATTAGAATTCCTGCAAGCGGTGTTAATCCCATTGATGTGTCTACACTAACTCCACCTTTAACGGCACATAAACTAGCACCATTTCCAAGGTGTAAAACAATAATGTTTACATCTTCTGGTTTCTTACCAAGTAACTCAGCAGCTCTTAAACTAACGTATTTATGACTTGTTCCATGGAATCCATACTTTCTAACTCCATATTTTTCATACCAATCATATGGAACTCCATATAAATAAACTTCGCGTTCCATTGTTTGGTGAAATGCTGTATCAAATACTGCTACTCCCTTAATATGAGGCAATGCTTTTTGAAAAGCTCTGATTCCTGTTAAGTTTGCAGGATTATGAAGAGGTGCTAAATCACTCACATCTTCGATTACTTTAATTACTTCATCAGTAATCTGAACAGAATCAGTAAATTTTTCTCCACCATGGACAACTCTATGTCCTACTCCATCAATTTCATCTAAAGAATCTAATACTTTTAGATCTAGTAATTTCTTAAGTACTATATTAACAGCAATACTATGATCTTTTATATAAATTAGTTCTACTAGTTTATCACCATTAGTTTTAATTTTAATTATCGAGTTTTCCATACCAATTCTCTCAACAATACCACTTATTATGACATTCTCAGAAGGCATCTCAAGCAATTGAAATTTCAAAGATGAACTTCCTGCATTTACAGCTATAATTTTCATAAGTACACTCCCTATTATATTAATAAAATACTATCATTTAAGATTGTATCACAATAAAAACAATATGTCATTACTCAAACAAAAAAATAAACTAAAAAAAGTCTCGAATATTATATATTAAAAATCAAACCGTTTATCGACCCATTAAATTTTACAGAATTATAATATACATATTTGTTTGCTCTAGTCTAGACAGCAAAATTCAATTATCAAATATATTTTTTTCTATAACGCTTTAATAATAGGAATGTTATACTATTAGTTCCATCTTTTGTTTGTTCTAACATGAATGTAGAAAAAGTAGTAACATATTGACCGATTATATATTTATTCAGTTTTACCTAATCTCTATACAATATTACTATTTTAATCCAAAAGAAAATCGAGTAAAAAGTTGACCTATTTACTCGACAAATAACTAATATGGTACCAGTAGTCGGACTCGAACCGACACAGCCGTAAAGCCACCAGATTTTGAGTCTAGCGTGTCTACCAATTCCACCATACTGGCATCGCTTATATCATTATACAACAAATATCATAAAAATAAATCATTTTTAAGAAAAAGCGAGAAATTTCTCGCTTTTTATATATTAATAATACTCCCTGTTTTTATTCTTTCAAGTTTCTCTTTCATTTGAGGTTTTAATGCTGTAAATGCATCATCTCCAGTACAGTGACAAGAATAATACATTTGTGTATCTTTTTTATAAAGTTTTTGTCCTAAACTGTCTAAATAAGTAGTTTGAATCAAATCTTGAGGATCATAATGAGACAAATGGAATCCTCCCAGAACATGAGTGATTGAGAATGATTCATTTTTTTCTATTTGGTCGACAATATTTTCAATTCCTTTATGTGAACATCCTGAGAATAAAATGTTATTCTCATCATTCTTTATACCAAGATATATTTCGTGATTAAATGGATCCTTGATGTAAATACTATTTTTTTTAGTGAGAAGTGAGTCATCACTAATAATTTGCTCAACATTTTTTATTTTAGAGTAAATTTTCATATCATCAGATAATTCAATACTCTTTTTAATAAACACTATTCTACTTAAATCTTTTGGTTTCTTGATTCCTATTGGTATATAGAGCGGTCCTAACTTTTTAACTTGTTTACCAAATGCTTCTTCTGATAAGTAAATTTTTGCTAAAGAATTAATTTTCATAAACTTTTTTAATCCTCTTCCATGATCAAAATGACCATGTGAAATAATGACTATATCAACTTTAGTTAGGTCAATCCCTAATATTTCAGCATTTTTTATATAATTATTATTAGGTCCTAAATCAAATAGAATCTTATGATCCTTATGTTCAATATACATACTTAACCCATGAGCACTCTTTAATCTATCGTCAATTCTACCGTTTTCCATCAAAGTTACAATCTTCATAATTTCACCCCTAGTGTCAAACATTATTCAACAATACTTTCTATATGATTCTTTTACTTATCCAATCTATCAATTACCATCTTGTATCCACCTGGACCATAAGCATATGATTTTGAAATCTTACTTATTGTTGCAGCGCTAATTCCGGTAGCCTTCTCAATTTCTTGATATGTACACTTAAGATTTAACATTTTAGCTACAGTTAATCTCTGACCAAACGCTTCAAGCTCATTGATTGTACATAAGTCATCAAAAAAGCGATAACATTCTTCGACAGTCTCAAGTTTTAAAACTGCTTCAAATAGTTTATCCATCTCTTTGTTTTGAATTTTAAATCGATAGTCCATATAATCACCTCTTCTTATATTCCATAAATAGTATATCATATTTAAATTAAAATTCTAAATAAAAAAAGCAGTTAACAAAACTGCTCTATTTAACTTTATTTAAGGCAACAGCGATTACATCCCAAACACCAGCAAATGGTGGTGCATAAGCTAAATCTAAGAAGCCAAGTTCACGAGTTGTCATTTTATTTTGGATTGCAACTGCGAAGACATTAATTCTTAGTGCTGTATCTTTATATCCTACTAATTCAGCACCTAAGATGATTTTCGTTGTTGGATCATAAATTACTTTAACT
>DAOVWR010000077.1 GCA_030636545.1 Mycoplasmatota bacterium | reverse complement strand
TCAAAAGAAGAAATTAAAAAAGCTGCAAAACAGCTTCTTACATATTTATTTGATTTAGAAAAGAGAAATATTTGTGTTGAACAAAACTTTCTTAAAGGAAAAGAGTTTTATTCACTTAACACTTTAAAAGAACTACTTAAACCATTGTTTGAAAATTAAAATTTAGTATATAAAAAGCGCTATATAGCGCTTTTTTAATTGATTATAAATAGACAATGATTTAGAACCATGTCGTTTGGATTTTAAAATTACCTTCTAAAATGTATGTGAAATTTGAACTTACCATTAAGAAATCTCCCCTTTTTATTGGTAATTTGTTAATTTTACCAATTCCTTCAAGCACAACAATATAGTCTCCATGAGGATGAGAGATAAAAGATTTCTTTTTGAAAATTGAAGAAACTATATAGTCGAAATATTTATTGTTGTGAGTCTTAATTAGTTGAGAATCAGGAACTTTGATGACATTTTTTGCCTCTTCAATATGCAGCTGTCTTAGTTTTCCATCATCTAATCTATTATAATCGAAAACTCGATAAGTTATGTCTGAAGACTGTTGTACTTCAAGTAGAAGTGTACCAGCACAAATAGCATGGATGGTTCCTGAATTGATAAAGTAGTAATCATCCTTTTTAATGCCGAATTTATGTAAATTATTTACAAAATTGGGACTATTTATTTGAGCTATGAGCTCTTTTTTTGACAAAAAATTATGACCAATTATCAATTTTGCATTTGTTTCTGCTTCAAGAATGTACCAACATTCTGTTTTACCGAAAGAGTTAGATTGTTTTGCATATTCATCATCTGGGTGTACTTGAATACTTAAGTCTTGTTTGGCATCAATTATCTTCACTAAAATAGGAAATTCTTTCCCTTGGTAGAATCCAAAGAGTTCTTTGTGATTGTCAAATATGTATTTAAGAGTTTTACCCATATGAACCCCATTTTTAATGGTTGACAAACCATTTTTATGAGTACTTATACCCCAACATTCACCACAGTTATCATTAACTGTAAAGTTTAAAAATTTACCAATTTTATTTCCGCCCCAAATTTTATCGAAAAATATTGGATTAAAGAATATAATCATACTTTCACCTCCATAAAAAAGTGATAATTAATTATTTAGTTGACTGTCATTATTACCGGCATTATCATTGGAGAACGTTCTGTTTTAGCATAGATATAATCGCTCAGTAATTTTGTTAATTCTTTCTTTAAGACAACTATATTTACTTTTTTCATAGTTGTGATTTTTTTCTGAATATATACTGAAACTAAGTTACTAATTTCCTTTGTTAATTCTTCATGTTCTCTCATATAGATGAATCCTCGAGAAATAATTGAAGGCTTTCCGATTACTTTTAATGTCTCATCATTCACAGTAACAATGGCGCTTAGAAGCCCATCTTCGCTAAGTAATCTTCGATCTCTTAAAACAATGTTTCCGATATCTCCGATTCCTTTTCCGTCGACATACACTGTACCTGAAGCTACTTTTCCAGCGTATCTTGCTGAGTTTCTAGTTACTGCTAATAATCCACCATTATCAAAGACAAACTCATTACCTTTTTTGACACCAGTCATGTGAGCAATATTTGAATGGATTTTTAACATTCTATATTCACCATGAATTGGCATAAAGTATTTTGGTTTAATTAATTTAAGCATTAGTTTTAATTCTTCTTGTCCACCATGTCCCGATGTATGAACATCTGATAATGGTGAATTGATAATAACATTTGCTCCTCTTCTAAATAACTGGTTAATTGTTTTACTAACTGACGAGAAGTTACCAGGGATTGGACTACTACTAAATATAACAGTATCGCCATCTTTAATTTTGATTTGACGGTGTGTCCCAGCAGCAATTCTCGAGAGAGCAGCTAAAGGTTCTCCTTGGCTCCCTGTACAAATAATTGTTATTTCATGAGGTTTATATTTATTAATATGATTTGAATTAATGATTGTTCCTTGGGGAGCCTTAATATATCCTAAATCCACCCCAACATCGACAGTTCTTAGCATGCTTCTACCAAATAGTGCTACTTTACGATTAGTATCAATACTTGCTTCAATGATTTGTTGAACACGGTGAATATTAGAAGAAAATGTTGCGACTATAGCTCTACCTTCTATCTTAGTAAAAATATCTTTTATTGTCGCAGATACAATTTTTTCACTTTTTGTGAAAGCTGCTAATTCAGCGTTAGTTGAATCACTTAAGAGTAGAAGAACACCTTTTTTTCCTATTTCGGCAATTCTTTGATAATCAGCGTCAGGTCCGGTTGGTGTAAAATCAAATTTAAAGTCACCAGTATGAACGATAATTCCTTCGGGTGTATGGACTACAACACCAAAAGAATCAGGAATTGAATGATTAGTTCTAAAGAAACTAACACTTAGTTTTCCTAACACGATTTTCTCAAATTCTTGATATTCAATGACATTAGCACGGAGTCCTCTGTGCTGATCCATTTTGTTTTTAATTAATCCGATAGCTAGACCGCTAGCGTAAATCTTTGGTATTTTTACTTGGCGTAACAAATAAGGGATACCACCAATATGATCCTCATGTCCATGAGTGATTATTAGTGCCTTTATTTTATCTTGGTTTTCAACTAAATATGTATAGTCTGGGATTACATAATCTATTCCTAGTAAATGTTCATCCGGAAAAAGAATACCTGAGTCAATAATGATTAACTCGTTTTGGTACTCCACACAATACATATTCTTTCCTACTTCACCAAGACCACCTAATGCAAAAACACCGACTTCGTTTTGTTTTAATAATTTATTTTGCATTACCTGTTAGTCCTCCTTAAAAATGAAATGTAATATTCTGAATATATTATAACAAATTATCGTGATAATACATAGACAAATGTTTTTCTAAAACTCATTTACTTAATATAATATATATAATTATGTTATAATTTAATAGAGGTGCATAATATGATTACTAAAAAAATCGTGTTTTTTGATATTGATCGAACATTATATGATCCAGATACAAGAAAAATACCAGCTTCAACAATTGAAGCATTAAAGATACTCCATGATAACGAAGATATTGAAATAGCGATTGCGACTGGTCGTGCTTTTTATATGCTTCATATTATTGAAGAAATAAAAGAATTTATTAATATCTTTATCACAATAAATGGTGCAATCATTATTAAAGATGGGATTACTATTTACCGTAACCCAGTCTCTCGAGATAAAGTAAAATGTGTTGTTAAGCAATTTGAAAAAGATAATCTGAAATATGGATTCTTAGGTGAATCTGATGAAACATTAAATATTGTTGATGAAAAAGGAAAAGAAGCTTTCGAATTAATCAATATGAAACTCCCTAGAATTGATCAGCATTTCTATTTAGATAATGATATTTTTCAAATGTGGGCCTTCTCTGAAAGAGATAATCACAAATATTATAAAGATTTGTTTTATGGAATGGAAGTTGTTTCTTGGCTTGGTGGTGGATTTGATGTCTTAAGTTTAGGAATGAGTAAAAAACAAGGAATTCAAAAGATTTTAGAATTAGAAAATATCGAGTTAGAGAATGCTTACGCTATAGGCGATGGCGATAATGATATTGAAATGCTAGACTTTATCCCAAACAGTGTTTGTATGGGTAATGGGAGCGATGCGGCTAAAAAGCACGCTAAGTATTTAACTGATGATATAAAAAATGATGGTCTTCAAAAAGCTCTTAAGATGTTAGGGCTTTTAGACTAAAAAAAGTAAGTAGGTGATGGAATTGATTGCCAGTGTACTTGTTGATGTATTGGCCAAAGAAGTAGATCAAACATATGACTACTTAGTGCCAACAGAACTAGAAAATATTATTGAAATTGGCCAACGAGTAAAAGTCTCGTTTGGACCTCGTTTAATAATGGGATATGTCTTAGGATTCAAAGAAAAAAGTGATTATAAGAAACTAAAGAGAGTGGTTGAAGTAATGGACATTATTCCATCGCTCACAAAAGAACTTATTGAACTAGGTAAAGAACTAAGTATTTCTAATACTAGTCCTTTAGTAAGCATTTACCAAGCAATGTTACCAAGAGCCTTAAAATCTAAATATAAGAAGAAACTAGTAGTACAAGACAGTAGTAAATTATCGCTTGATTTAGCTTTGAAATTTAATAGATTTAAAGAAGTAATATTTGACGATTTATTGAAACCATATTTAAAAGAAATCAAGGAACAAATTAACTCAGGTAACATTGTTATTAAGTATGAAGTTAGACAAGCAAACAGGGAAAAGTATCTTAAGAAGATTCGCTTGTTAAATCGTAATATTGAAGTTAAAGGCGTTAAACAAGTAGCTGTAATGAAGTATTTAATTAAACAAGAAGATGTTTATAAAAGAGACTTAATGAATGATTTAAATGTTGCTCAAAGTACATTGAAATCATTAATTAATAAAAAGGCTATTGCCGAATATAGTATTGAAACATATCGTTCAGTAGACACTATTTATGGAGCTACTAAAAAAGATATTATTTTAAATCCTGAACAAGTAAGAGTTTACGATGAAATCCATAAAGATATGGATGAGAATCAAGTATTTTTACTTCACGGAGTTACCGGAAGTGGGAAAACAGAAATTTACCTTAACATTATTGAAGATGTTTTAAAATCCGGAAAAGAAGCAATCATGCTTGTCCCAGAAATCAGTTTAACCCCAATGATGGTATCAAGATTTAAAGGAAGATTTGGTAATAACGTTGCCATGCTTCATAGCGCTCTTAGTATCGGTGAGAAATATGATGAATGGCGTAAAATAAGAAGGAAAGAAGTAAGTGTTGTCGTAGGCGCTAGAAGCGCTATTTTCGCACCGTTTACTAATCTCGGAATTATTATTATTGATGAAGAACATACTGATTCATATAAACAAGAATCTTTACCAATGTATCACGCTAAAGATGTCGCAATGCTCCGTTCAAAATATTACAATATACCATTATTACTCGGTAGCGCTACACCTTCAGTTGAGAGTTATTATAATTCTCTAGATGGAACATATAAATTATTAGAAATGAAATATCGAGCTAACAAAGCTCGTATGCCTGAGGTTTATGTAGAAGACATGCGTAATGAATTTCAAGGTGGTAATAGAAGTATCTTTTCGAAAAAGCTAGATGACTTAATGAAAGACAGATTAGAAAAGAAAGAACAAATTATTTTACTAATAAACAGAAGAGGACATTCAACATTTGTAATGTGCCGTAATTGCGGAGAAGTTATCATGTGTCCTAATTGTGATATTTCCTTAACTTTTCATGATAAGACAAACAGTTTAAAATGTCATTACTGTGGACACGATGAAGATAACCCAACAAATTGCCCACATTGTGATAGTACATATATTAGATACATGGGGATAGGTACTGAAAAAGTAGAAGAATTCGTTCACAAAAGATTCCCAGCTGCCCGCATTATTAGAATGGACGCTGACACAACAACACATAAAGGAGCTCATGAGAAACTTCTTTATGAATTTGAACATAATGGTGATATTTTACTAGGAACACAAATGATTTCGAAAGGATTAGATTTCCCTCGTGTTTCACTTGTTGGGGTGCTCGCAGCAGATATGTCTTTAAGCTTACCTGACTAT
>DAOVWR010000101.1 GCA_030636545.1 Mycoplasmatota bacterium | reverse complement strand
TAAATGTCTTTATCTTTTTCAATCTCTTTTACAGCTTCAAATGCTTCATCATATTCATGATAAAGAATATGTTTAAAGGCTGTTTTATATAATTCTCTAAATTTTACTGAAATTTTTGGGTCATCATAAAAGTTAAGATTGAGAATCTTAAAAATATCAACGATAGTATCTTTGTGTGGCGTTATTTTTCCTTTTTCAAAGTTAGAAATCAAAGTATGTGAAATATTCGCAAGTTTCGCTAAATCACGAAGTGAGTACCCCATACTAACTCTATGTACTCTTACTATTACGCCTAGTACTTTTAAATTATGCTTCTCAAGTGCATTAATATCAGCCATTAAATTCACCTCACCTACTATATATTTTACTACATTTAGCTATTTATACCAAAACATTAAAAAGAAAATCATCCATTTCTGGATGATTACTTTTATAACATTTCTGAAATAGTTTTTGCTTGCATATGTAAAATTAAATATTCTGGTCCGCCTGCTTTACTGTCAGTTCCTGACATATTGAATCCACCAAATGGTTGATATCCAACAATTGCACCAGTACATTTACGGTTAAGATATAAATTTCCAACATGGAAATCTTCTCGAGCCATTTCTAAATGTGCTCTATTATTTGTTATGGCAGCTCCTGTTAATCCATAATCAGTACAGTTAGCTACATCGATAGCTTCTTTAAATGATTTAACTTTAGTAATTGACAAGAATGGTCCGAAAACTTCTTCTTGAGCAATTCTGGCGTGAGCATCCACATCAATGAATACTGTTGGTTCAATGAACCAACCTTTAGAATCATCACCGTGCCCACCTGTAAGTAATTCACCTTCTTTTTTACCTACTTCAACATAAGCCATAATTTTATCAAATGCTTTTTGATCGGTTACAGGACCCATAAAATTATTATAGTCACTTACATCTCCGAAAGTTAAGGCTTTTGTTTGTTCTAAGACTTTGGCTACAATTTCATCATAAACATCTTCATGAACGATTGCACGTGAACACGCGCTACATTTTTGTCCGCTAAATCCAAAGGAACTTTTAACAATTGATACAGCTGCTAAATCAAGATCTGCATCATTATCAACGATAATCGCATCTTTACCACCCATTTCAGCGATAACACGTTTAAGCCAAATTTGGCCCTTTCTTACTTTAGCGGCATTTTCATTAATTAAACACCCAACAGCACGTGATCCTGTGAAAGAAACAAATCTTGTTTTGATGTGTTTAACCATGTAGTCACCAATTTCAGGACCATCTCCTGGAATAAAGTTTACTACGCCTTTTGGTAGTCCCGCTTCTTCTAATACTTCCATAAACTTATACGCAATTACTTGTGTCGTGATTGCTGGTTTTAGTAATACCGTATTTCCACCAACTACTGCGGCACTTGTCATACCTGCTAAGATTGCTAAAGGGAAATTCCATGGTGTAATAACAGCAGCTACTCCTAGTGGTATATACTTATATTCATTTCTTTCCATGTTTCTTCTACTCAATGTTTTACTGTCAACAGTATCTAAAATTAACATTTGACGACCATAATATTCTAAGAAATCAATAGCTTCCGCAGTATCTGCGTCAGCTTCTGGCCATGGTTTTCCTGCTTCTTTAGTCATTAAAGCACTAAATTCATATTTACGTCTACGAATAATTGCAGCTGACTTGAATAAAACATCTGCACGTGTTGATGCTTTTGTTTTTTTCCATGTTTCAAATGCAGCAAGTGCTGCATTCATTGCATCTTCAGCGTCATGAATTGTTGCTTGGTAAATTTTTCCAATTACTTCACTATGGTTACTTGGATTTACTGATGTATATAACTCTTTTGTTTCTCTTCTTTCTCCATTAATAATTAATGGATAAGTTTTTCCTAAATAACCTTCAACTAATTTTAATCCTTCGTTATATTTTTTAATTACTTCTGGGTTTGTAAAATCTAATAAAGGTTCTGTTTGATATAAAGTTGTTCCCATTTCATTTCTCCTCTCTATACAACACTTTTTTCATAATCTTTGAAATCACTGTTTTTAAAACGATCAATATGTAATTCAGTAACATCTACTGTAGTTTCTTCACCTAAAATAATTTCTGATAAAAGTATTCCTGTCATTGGTGCAAACATGAAGCCATGCCCACTAAATCCACAAGCTAAGTAGAATCCAGGTAGTTCTTTTACATCACTAATTATTGGTTGTCTATCAGGACTTAAATTATATAGTCCTCCCCATTGTCTGATTACTCTTAAATCACCAATAGGTGGAAGGATACTACAAACTGTCTTTGCCATTTCATCTAAGAAATGCCAACTAGCATCAATATTATGTCCTTTAGGCATAGAAGGATCACTTCTTCCCATAATGAAAGATCCGTGTGGAACTTGTTGGCAATAAATATTTAATGAAAATGATATTACCATTGGACCTTGAATTTTTTCTATTGGTTCAGTTACAAGTATTTCATGATTTTCAGAATAAACAGGTATATCTATTCCTGCCATGTCACCAACTTCTTTGGCATATCCACCAGCTGCGTTTACTACTTTATTAGTTATTACTTCATATTTTTCAGTAATAACTTTAGTAATATTATTATCTTTAACAATAATGTCTAGTACTTTTTCTTGATAGAAGAATTTAACTCCTAGTCTTTTCGCGGCTAAGTAATAAGCATCTGTCACAGTAAACGGATTTAAATGTCCGTCTGTTGGACAAAACGTTGCACTAGTAACGATATCTAGATTAAGATGAGGCACTATTTTCTGTGCTTCTTTTGGAGTTAATACTTTTGCAGGAATTCCTAAACTGTTTTGCAGTTTAACATTCTTTGCAAATTGAATATCTTCTTCTTTAGTTGTCGCTACGACTAAATATCCTTCTTGTTTAAATTCTATATCTCGCGGGTAGTCAAGTTCAACTTGCGCAGTTTCAAAGAACTCAACACTCTTTTTAGCTAGAATACAATTATTTTTTGTACCCCATTGTTGTCTAATCCCTGCGCCACATCTTCCAGTAGCTCCACCAGATAAATAGTTATCATCAAATACAACGATATCTTTAACACCTTTTTTAGCTAAATTATACGCAATACTTACACCACTAATTCCTGCGCCGATAATTACAATATTAGCTTTCATTTTTCAAGGCCTCTACTATTGATTTTAATTTAACACCCGTAATTAACGGTCTAACTTTATGTGTTTCAATTTCACTTATTGGTGTATTTGTAAACTTAGCTAATTCTCTTTGAACTAATTGACCACATGTGTTTCCTTGGCAAGGTCCCATACCTACTCTAAGGATTCTTTTGATTTCTTCGAAAGATGTATATCCTTCTTCTATTAGATTTTGAAGATCTTCTAATGTCACATCTTCACAACGACAAATTATAATATCTTTTTTACTCATATTTGTCTCCTTATAGTAATAAAATCATTAATAAATTCTACTGGGACTAACACTTGGATCAATGCTGTTTTATCTTGTCTATCTGTTAAAGATACTTTCTCGATTAATACTTCTGTTATAATTTCTCCAGTTCGATTTACGCCACTCCATGTTTCACCTTTAATAGGTAGGGGACGTAACTCATAGGGGATTTTAAATCTAGCATGTTTTTCATCTAACTCTTGAACTATGAAAATTGCCAGACCTGGACAATTGTAAACACAGATTCCACAACCAGTACATTTGCCTATAAGCTTAGGCTGTCCAATTAAATGATCCCATTCTAGCACTGGACATACTGCGGCACATGTTCCACATTCAGTACATATACCTGCTCGAATTATTTCCTTCATTAACATTCCATACGAGTCTTTTTTCCCCTCGAGTTTCTT
>DAOVWR010000092.1 GCA_030636545.1 Mycoplasmatota bacterium | reverse complement strand
TCCCTGTAGATAGTGAACATTCTGCTATTATGCGGTGTTTAAAAGGGGAAGGAACATCTACTGTAAAAAGTATCGTGATTACTGCCTCAGGAGGTAGTTTTAGAGATATGAGTAGAAAAGAGTTAAAGAATGTAACTGTGAACGATGCTCTTAATCATCCAAATTGGCGTATGGGTGCAAAAGTAACAATAGATTCAGCAACAATGATGAACAAGGGACTTGAAGTAATTGAAGCACATTATTTATTTAATATTGATTATAGTCAAATAAAAACTGTAATGCACCGTGAAAGTATTGTTCATTCATTAGTTGAATTTAATGATACATCAGTAATCGCTCATTTAGGTAATCCTGATATGAGAGTACCGATAAACTATGCTTTGAGTTATCCATCTAGAGCGCCTTATAAAGGTGAAGCGCTAGATTTAGTCAAACTAGGTAGTCTTCATTTTGAAGAGTTATCATATAAACAATATCCATTGTTAAAAATAGCAATTGATGCTGGTAAAAGTAAAGGGTTAAACCCAACTACCTTAAACGCAGCTAACGAAGCTGCAGTAAATTTATTTCTAAATGGTAAAATTACCTTTTTACAAATAGAAGATATTATTAAGGAATCTTTAGAAGTATTTAATAATGATCTAAAGATAACTTTAGAGAAAATATTAGACAGAGATTTGAAAGTGAAAGACTATATATACAGAAAATATAGTTAGAGGACAAGAAAATGATGATAGTAATAAATATTATAGTATTTATATTAGTATTAGGATTAGTAATTCTAATACATGAATTAGGACATTTCATAATGGCGAAGCGAGCTAACATCCTTTGTCATGAGTTTAGTCTTGGAATGGGACCCATTCTTTGGAGTAAGAGAATTAATGAAACACTCTACTGTATTAGAGCAATTCCGATTGGTGGATATGTTATGATGGCCGGAGAAGAAATTGAAGATGACGTTGTTAAAGAAGGACAAATTGTAAGATTAGTTTTCGATGATTTTAACAATATCGAAAAAATCATAATTGACCATGAAAATGAAAAATATGAGCAATATGAAAAAGTAACAATCTATAATGTAGATCTTAAAGGTGAAAATAATGATCCGCTTCAACTTAACGATTACACAGTTAAGAGAAATGCGTTCTATGTCTTTAAGAAAACCGAACTACAAATTGCACCAGTTGAAAGAAATTTTAATTCAAAAACTAAGATGGAAAGATTCCTAGCAATGTTTGCGGGACCATTTATGAACTTTGTATTAGCATTCTTTATCTTCATCTTGGTCAATTTAATTGTAGGATTCCCAGATATGGAGAATACTGTAGTAGGTGCGATAGATGCCGATTACCCCGCTGCTGAAACACTTATAGAGGGCGATAAGATTATTAGTATTGATGGTGCTAATGTCTATTCATGGGAGGACATCTCAATTGCACTAGACGAGAATCCCACTGATAGATTAGTAGAATTAAAAGTACTTCGTGATGGAGTAGAATATGATTATTCTGTGACACCTATTATCTTCTTTTATAATGTAGGATTTCACAGTAAAGAAGGCGCAATAAACGATTTAGCTTTAGGTGAGGTAAACCCTGAAACTAAAGCTGGTAACGCTGGATTCTTAGAAGATGATGTAATATTGACCATTGATACAGTTATAATGAATACATGGTCAGATATTGCGACAAGTTTAAATAATAATGTTGATGGTGACCTAATGGTTTTTGAAGTTTTACGAGGAACTGAAACAATCATAATTTCAATAGTGCCTTATAATCACGATCTAGTAATTTCACAAGGACTAAAAGTAGTTGACAGTTTTGTTGGTATTTCGCCAATTTATGAATTCAATTTCTTTAGAAGTTTTTCAGCTAGTTTTCTAGATATTAAAGTTTCAGCCGGTATGATTTTCACTACACTAGACTTATTATTTAGTAATGACCAAGTAGGTGTAGGAGATTTAGCTGGACCGGTTGGTATTTATTCGATAACATCACGCGCATTAAGCGCAGGATTTGTTTCATTCTTAACTTGGACTGCCTTACTTAGCGTTAACTTAGGAGTAATTAATTTACTACCTATTCCAGCGTTAGATGGCGGTAGATTAGTCTTTTTAGGATATGAAGCAATCACAACAAAGAAACCTAACCGACGTATAGAAAACACATTGCATTACGCAATGTATATTATGCTGTTAGGGTTATTTGTTTATATAACATTTAATGATATTTTAAGATTATTTAATATAAGATAGAGGTGAAGCAGATGAAACAAAGTTTACTATTTGTACCTACCTTAAAAGATGCTCCTAAGGATGCCGAGGTTAAGAGTCATAAATTAATGAGTAGAGCTGGGCTAATTAAGCAAGTAGCCGCAGGTATTTACACATATTTACCACTTGGGTATAAAGTTATTAAAAATATTGAAGAAATAATTAGACAAGAGTTAGAAAAAATCGATGCTAGCGAGTTATTAATGCCTGCCTTACAACCAAGTGATTTATGGATGGAATCAGGTAGATGGGACGAATATGGCCCTGAATTAATGAGATTACAAGACCGAAAGGGTCGTGATTTTTGTTTAGGACCAACCCATGAAGAAATAATAACACAAGTAGTTAGAGATTATATTAGTTCATATAAGAAATTACCATTTGCACTTTACCAAATTCAAACTAAATTTAGAGATGAAATGAGACCTAGATTTGGCTTAATGCGTGGTAGAGAGTTCATTATGAAAGATGCTTATACATTTAGTCCAACAGAAGAAGATTTAGATATCTGGTATAAGAAATTTACAAAAGCATATATTGATATCTTTAAAAGATGCGGATTAGAAACAAAAATAGTAAGCAGTGATGTTGGGCAAATCGGTGGAGATGAAGCTGATGAGTTTATGGTTATGAGTGAAGTTGGAGAAGACAATATTACTTATTGTAATAAGTGTAATTATGGAGCTAACCAGGAACATAGTGGTTTAAATGAAGGGGATCCTTGTCCAAAATGTGGAGCTGACCTTCTAGTTGCTCGCGGGATTGAAGTAGGTAATATCTTCAAACTAGGAACTAAGTATAGTGAATCAATGAATGCTAAGTTTATGGATCAAAACGGTAAACCAAAACCAGTTATCATGGGGTGTTATGGCTTAGGTATAAGTAGAACACTGATGGCTAGTGTTGAACAACATTCAACTGAAAATGCAATTATCTGGCCAAAAGAAATCTCACCATATCAAGTTCACATTATCCCAGTCAACTATAAAAATGAAGAACAACATGATTTAGCATTAGAAATATATAGTACTTTAAGAGAAAATGGTATTGAAGTATTACTAGATGATCGCTTTGAAAGAGCGGGAGTTAAGTTTAAAGATGCAGATTTAATTGGAATCCCATTTAGAATAATAGTTGGTAAGGACGCTACAGAAGGAAAAGTAGAGTTTGTTAATCGTTACAAAGACGAAAAACAACTAGTTAATAAGTCTGATATTCTAGACTATATATAATATAGAAATAAAAGCCTCCAAAGTAGGGGGCTTTTTTTTATATAATAAGGATAGGGAAAATGGTTTGAAAGATATAATAAAAAAAAATTAAAAAGTTATTGACATAAGTGCTAAAATTTTATATACTTTTAATTGCGGTGAAATAGAGCCACATTAGGTTTTATGCACCGTTTAATTATGCTTAATTGAATTAAAAATATCATGCTATTTATAACATGATAAAAACTTTTGTAAAATTGTTGACAAGCAAGCATGATGATAATATACTCTTTATTGCAGCACAAATTATCATAAAAAATGTACTGCAAAAAAAGAAGTGTAAAAAGTCACGATAATTAATCAAATGTGTTGACATAGTATTCTAATTATAGTAGAATATTATACGCACGCTAGATTATCGTGCGACCAATTAGGTCTTTGAAAACTGAATAGAACAAGTCAATTTGAGTTTAGGAAAAATTATTAAAAAATAGTAAGAATCAAAACAATTCATAAAATTATGGAGAGTTTGATCCTGGCTCAGGATAAACGCTGGCGGCATGCCTAATACATGCAAGTCGAACGAACAATCTCCTTCGGGAGTGCGTTAGTGGCGAACGGGTGAGGAACACGTAAGAAACCTGCCCCACAGACGAGGATAACTATTGGAAACGATAGCTAATACTGGATATGACATTTGATCGCATGATCTTATGTTTAAAGGCGCTTTCAAGCGCTACTGTGGGATGGTCTTGCGCAGCATTAGCTAGTTGGTAGGGTAACGGCCTACCAAGGCGACGATGCTTAGCTGGTCTGAGAGGATGAACAGCCACACTGGGACTGAGACACGGCCCAGACTCCTACGGGAGGCAGCAGTAGGGAATTTTCGGCAATGGGCGAAAGCCTGACCGAGCAATGCCGCGT